>JACRBR010000265.1 GCA_016213125.1 Chloroflexota bacterium
CCGGGGGCTGGCGCCGTGATGTGAACCTGCATGGGGCGAGCGTAGGATGGGCTGCGCGCGATCTCCAAGCGGGGTGGATCACTTTGGCAAAGTTCTTTGCGTCACGAGGGCGGCGCCACTTTCGCCAAATCAGGTCGAGATCGCTTCTAATCGAGCTTGTTTTGAGTCTCGCATCAAACTAGCCCTACCATACCTGTGGTATACTTGCAGCTGGATGGTCCGTGAGGGCCAGCGTGAATAGGGGCGGGTCGTAAGGCCTGTCTCTATTCATTTCTCACTCCAGCAAATACCTCCCGTACTTATTGACCTTCTGCTCGATTGCCGCGTTGATGCGCTTACCGAAAGGGCCGCACGGATGCGCCACGGGACGGCCATTCTCATCAAGTGTGAGCAGCTTCTGCTCCGAGCACACCATGTCGGCAAGCTGTAAGCCCGCAACGTTGTGCTCCTTTTTCCGAAATAGAAGTGTGTCATGAGGAAATGCAGCGGAGTACTCCTCGCCCGTGCCAAATGACAAGCCATCTGGCCCGGTGGCACCATCCTCACGAAGTTCCGCATATACCGCCGCTAGTTGCGCATCCTCGCGCGCGCCTCTTGATTCAGGCATCACGTCGGCCGTGCCACCGTTGATCTTCAAATACCCCCGCACCCGATTGAGTAGAACGGAAAGGCTGTAGGTGTACGGGTTCCACGACGATGTGCCGTACTCCTCGAAATGCACCTTCTTGTCCATGACTACCGTGAAGATCTGCGCCTGGAGTCCAGTTAGTAAAGCGATTAGGTCAATCTCCCACGCTTCATTGCGGGCACTCTCGCGCAGCACACCGAACCAGGACTTGCGCTTCACTATCATCGATCTGGTCAGGATCGGCGGATCGTCAGGATCGTAACGGAAGTGCGCCCGCTTGAGGCGTTCGAGAGAGTCCGGCACTAGTCGGTCATAGCTCGCCTTCCGCACCAGTACCCCCGTCAGCGCCAAGTACCGACGGTTCAAATCATCGAGGTGTCGGTAAGTGTGGTCGCCCGACTCGTCGATGAATAGCCGTCTTGTTGTAGTGACCATGCCGAGCCTCCTTGCCAAAAGGCAACAAAAATCCAGACCCCTTGCAGGCCTGGATTCGCTCGGCTGCCATGTGGCTTTCAGATCACACGGGAGCCTCGCCAGCCATCGCTGCGCGAGGTTTCTTTATTCACTCGCCCCGCTTCCAATCGAGTGCAAACTGATCCGATCGTAACTGATCCACGACGAAAATCAAGTTCATTTGTTCTGGGACTACCACACCCACGGATCTATGATCGCGCCGAAGGGTGGCGCGATGCTCGACCGGCTCCGCGAGACGTGGGATGACTGGTGGAAAGTGATCGCCTTGTTCGCACTCGTCATCGGAGCTGTCTGGTTCGTGATTGAGTGCAACCAGAACGAGCGTACCGAGTTTCTTAACTGCTTAGACGACCGCCTACCACCAGGCTATGACGTTCTCTACGACACGGGCGGAAGCGGCGAGCCTGACCCGTACTACGATCTCATCGACCGCCAAGCTGCCATCGACACAGCTGAGGAATGTTACGACGACACACAAGGGGTCAATAGCCCCGGCGATGGCGAGCCATTGGATGATCTCCGTTAAGGCTGCGTTGGCAACGTGCCCATGACAGCGGGCGGAGCTAAAGCTCCGCGGCTACTGGTTCGCGAGCGGGCTATTGGTCCGGGGTGGAGGCGACGAGGTTGCCGGGGAGGGCCATGCGCTCGCGGGCGAGGTGGTCTTCGAGGTTGCGGGGACGGTAGTCGGGGCGCCTGTCGTGGCGTTCGAGGGCGGTGGGGTGCAGGGTCTCGTTCGCGCGTCGGGCGAGGCCTATCGGGCGGAAGGCTCGGCGGAGGTAGGGGAAGCCGCGGACGTCGTGGATCGCCGCGCAAGCGTCGGGATGTAGCGTTGCCAGGCAGGACTCGTCGAACTCCAGGCCTGCCGTGCAGGCCATCTGCACCATCCAGCGGAGGGCGCCATCGGACAGGCCGGCGTCCTTGTGGCCGCCGCCAACGTCACAGTGCCCGCCGGGGAACCATGCCTGCTCGAACACCTGGTCCCCGGCCGTCTCGCTCTGCTCCCAGATGGTCGGCTCGAAGACCTTGCGGTGCTCGTCGATGGCGAGGGCCTGAAAGGCGAAGGCGACCCTGCTGCTGAGGCGGACGTCGTGGAACTGGTGGTTTCGGCGGCTCAGGAACCGGAGGGGGAGGTTCATCGGGATGCCGAGCGCGCCGACGGTGTCCCACACGCCGATGCACCTGATGGGCACGGGATCGATCGAGTGGTCGGCGCGGAACTTGATCGCCTCCGGCGTGTCCGGCGTGGGGTCGAGCTTGCGATAGATCCTGAAGGCGTCGTCGAGCAGGCCCGCGTCGGTACGGCGCAATATGCCGCACTTGCGGATAAGGCCGGCGGCGCTGCGGACGGTGTAGGCGCCGCGGCTGAAGCCGAAGAAGTAGATGCCGTCGCCGGGGGCGTAGTTGTGGACGAGGAAGCGGTAGGCGTCTTTCACGTTGTCGTCGAGACCGGCGCCGACCGCGCCGCCGGTCCATCTGTCGACAAAGTTGCCGGTGCCGACACCGGGGTCGTAGAAGACGATCTGCGGCTCCCCGTGCGCGTTGACCGGCAGGAGGGCGCGGGCGAGCTGGACGACATTCGACGGCCGGGGCATGCCGGAGGGCCGGGGCTCGGGAGTGTTCCAGGTGCCGTCGGAGCAGACGATGAGGCGGCGCATGTTCGTTCACAGTGGACAGTGGACGGGTGGACAGAGGACGGGTGGACAGAGGACAGTTCGTAGTTTGTAGTTGGCCCTGGGTAGGCGCGATCGTAGTGCTCTTGCTTCGGGGTGTCAAATCGCCGGGGACAGATGCGTCCGTGAAAGACGGGACGAGCGGCCCTGTTCCCGGCGGCGGGCCTCCCCTAGGTTGATCATGAGATGGAACGAGTGGTCGCGGTCGAGCACCTGCGAAAGACTTATCGCGAGGTCATCGCGGTCGACGACGTGACGCTCGAGATCGACCAGAACGAGATCTACGGCATCATCGGACCGAACGGTTCGGGCAAGACGACCACTGTCGAAATCCTGCAGGGTCTGCGTCAGCCCGACGGGGGAGCGATCAGGGTCCTGGGACTCGATCCGCGCACGCAAGGCGAAGAGCTCCGCCGTCGGATCGGCAGCCAACTGCAGGAGTCGGCGCTGCCCGACCGCATCAAGGTGTGGGAGGCGCTCGATCTCTTCGCGACGGCCGCGGGGCGCAATCACCGGGACTGGCACGAAGCGGCGCGCCAGTGGGGCATCTATGACCGGAGGAACGCGGCGTTCGCCAACCTCTCGGGAGGCCAGCGACAGCGCCTGTTCATCGCGCTGGCGCTGGTCACCGATCCGGTGCTGGTGTTCCTGGACGAGATGACGACGGGCCTGGACCCGGCCGCCCGGCGCGTCGCGTGGGAGCTGATCCGTTCGGTGCGCGAGCGCGGCGCCACGATCCTCCTTGTGACGCACTTCATGGACGAAGTGGAGCACCTGTGCGACCGCGTCTCGGTGTTCCAGCGAGGCAGGATCGTAAGGACCGACTCGCCGTCAGGGCTTGTGCAGAAGCATCGCGGGGTCCGGACGGTCCGGTTCTCGATGACCGAACGCGATCTCGAATGGTTGTCACGCGTGCCCGATGTCGATTCGTTCGAATCGGAAGGAGACCACGTGCTGGTACGCGGGACGAACGCGGTCCTGGCGCACGTGGGTGCCGCGCTGGTCGCGCGCGGGATCACGCCTCCGGATCTGCGCGTCGACCTGCCCACGCTGGAGGACGTGTACATGAGCCTGGTGGAGGCAAACGGGCCATGAGGCTGCTGGCGAAGCTCTCCTGGGTCGAGGCGAAGCTGTTCCTTCGCGAGCCGCTGGCGCTTGTGTTCACGTTCGCGTTTCCGTTCTTCATGCTCATCGTACTCGCGGGCGTCTTCGGCAATGAGATCGAGTCGGACGACGAGGAGTTCCTGCGCGTATGGCGCGGCGTCGGAGCGACGGACTACTACGCGCCGGCCTACGTCGCGCTGGTCGTCGCGTCGGTGGGTCTGATCGCGTTGCCGCTGCGGATGGCGACGTATCGGGAACGGGGTGTCTTGCGGCGGTTTCGGGCGGCCGGATTCCCGCTGCCCGCCGTGATTGGCTCACAGGTCGTGGTGGCGGTCGGGTTGGTGATTGTGGGTTCTTTCGGCATCGCGTGCGCGGCGCGCGTCTTCTACGGCGCGATGCTGCCGGAGTCGTGGCCGCAGGCCCTGGCGGCGTACGCAGCTGGTCTCGCGTGCTTCTGCGCGATCGGTGTGGCGCTGGGCGCGATCCTGCCGACGGCGCGCGCGGCGCAAGGGGCGGGGCTGATCCTGTTCTTCGTAATGATGATGATCGGCGGGGCCGGACCGCCGCGGGAGGTGCTCACGGGCGCGATGCGCTGGCTGAGCGACCCGTTGCCGTTCACGCATGTCGTGCTGATCCTGCAAGGGCCATGGCTGGGGCAGGGGTGGGATTGGTCCTCGTTCTGGATCGTCGTCGCTTTCACCGTTGGCGCAGCGGTCGTGAGCGTCCGCTACTTCCGCTGGTACTAGCAGGGTGTTGAAGAAGCCCCCTCTCGACACCGTAGCGCGGGCTTTCAGCCCACGCGGCCAGGTTCGGAGGAGCGCTGCCCCTCCCACGCGGGACGGCGCCTACGCCTCTTTCAACACCCTGCCAGGCGGGGTCGTCAGTCGTCAGTCGTGAGTCGTCAGTCGTCAGTCGTCAGTCGTCAGTCGTCAGTAGTGTGTACACTCGCGGCGCGGCCTGGCAAGTGACGGAGGTCCTTCTATGCGGATCCTTGATGGGAGCGTGCGGTTCGAGCATCTGCGGGAGGCGGTGGGGATCGGGGTGACGCGGCCGCGGGTGTCCTGGGTCGTGGAGGCGGAGGCGCAGGGATGGCGGCGGGCGGCGTACGAGATGGAGGCGGCCGACGAGAGCGGGGCGGTGGCGTGGTCGACGGGGCGGGTGGCGTCGGACGAGTCGGTGCTGGTGCCTTGGGGCGGGGCGTCGCTGCGGTCGCGGGAGCGGGTCTCGGTGCGGGCGCGCGTGTGGGGGGCGGACGCGTCGGAGTCGGACTGGAGCGCGCCGGCGGTTGTGGAGGCGGGACTGCTGGAGGCGGGCGACTGGTCGGCGCGGTTCGTGACGCCGGACTGGGACGAGGACATCGAGGTGATGCAGCCGTCGCCGTTGATTCGGCGGGAGTTCGCCGTGCGTGGCGGGGCGGTGCGTGCGCGGCTGTACGCGAGCGCGCTGGGGCTGTACGAGGCGGAGATCAACGGCTCGCGCGTGGGGGACCACGTGCTGGCGCCGGGGTGGACGAGCTACGACCACCGGCTGCGCTACCAGACGTTCGACGTGCTGGCGATGCTGCGCGAGGGGCCGAACTGCATCGGCGCGATGCTGGGGGAAGGGTGGTACCGGGGCCGGCTGGGGTTTCCTCAGGCGGGCGGGCGGAACATCTACGGCGACCGCATGGCGCTGCTGGCGCAGCTCGAGATCACGTACGCGGACGGGACGACGGACGTGATCGCGACGGCAGCGGACGGGACGTGGCGCGCGACGCGCGGGCCGATCGTGTCGTCGGGGATCTACGAGGGCGAGGCGTACGACGCGCGGCAGGAGATCGCGGGCTGGTCGATGGCGGGGTTCGACGACGGCGCGTGGTCGGGGGTGCGGGAGGTCGCACGCGACATGGGGACGCTGGTGGCGCCGACCGGGCCGCCAGTGCGGCGGCAGGAAGAGCTGACGCCGCGCGAGATCATCACGTCGCCAAGCGGGAAGACGATCGTAGACTTCGGGCAGAACATGACGGGGCGGCTGCGGATCCGCGTGCAGGGGCCGGCAGGGACGACGGTCACGCTTCGGCACGCCGAGCTGCTGGAAGACGGCGAGCTGTGCACGCGCACGCTGCGATCTGCGCAGGCGACGGACACGTACACGCTGCTCGGTGACGGCGTCGAGACGTGGGAGGCGCGGTTCACGTTCCACGGGTTCCGGTACGCGCAGGTCGACGGGTGGCCGGGGGAGCTTTCGGCTGACGCGATCCGGGCGGTGGTGTGTCACAGCGACATGGAGCGCACGGGGTGGTTCGAGTGCAGCGACCCGATGATCAACCGGCTGCACGAGAACTCGGTGTGGAGCATGAAGTCGAACTTCCTGGACGTGCCAACGGACTGCCCGCAGCGCGACGAGCGCCTGGGATGGACAGGCGACCTGACGGTGTTCTCGCCTTCGGCGTGCTACCTGCACGACGCGGCGGGGTTCCTGGAGTCATGGCTTGCGGACGTGCGCGCGGACCAGACGGAGGATGGTGTGGTGCCGATCGTGGTGCCGAACCTGTTCGGGCGCGGGGACTGGCCACAGGCGGGGCTGTTCAAGGGCGTCGCGCAGGCGGTCTGGGGGGACGCGGGGGTGGTGGTGCCGTGGGTGGTGTACGAGCGGTACGGCGACGCGGGCGTGCTGGAGACGCAGTACGAGAGCATGCGGCGGTGGGTGGAGTGCGTGGCCGGGCTGGCGGGGCCGTCGCGGCTGTGGGACAAGGGGTTCCAGTTCGCGGACTGGCTGGACCCGAGCGCGCCACGGGACCAGCCGCAGCGGGCGATGACGGACCCGCACCTGGTGGCGACGGCGTACTTCTCGCGCGTGGCGGAGCTGCTGAGCCGGACGGCGGGCGTGCTGGGGCGGGAAGACGACCGGGCGCGGTACGCGGCGCTCGCGGAGGAGGTGCGGGCGGCGTTCCGGCGGGAGAACGTGACGCCAAACGGGCGGCTGGCGAGCGACTCGCAGACGGCGTACGCGCTGGGGCTGCTGTTCGGGCTGGTGGAGGGGGAGGAGCCTCGACGGCGGGCGGCCCGTCGGCTGGTGTCGCTGGCGCGGCTCAACGGGTTCAAGGTGGGGACGGGGTTCGTGGGGACTGCGATCGTGCTGGACGCGCTGTGCGAGGCGGGCGAGGTGGATGCGGCGTTCGCGATGCTGACGGAGCGCGGGTGCCCCTCGTGGCTGTACCCGGTGACGATGGGGGCGACGACGATCTGGGAGCGGTGGGACAGCCAGCTACCTGACGGGCGGGTGAACCCGGGGGACATGACGTCGTTCAACCACTACGCGCTGGGGGCGGTGGCGGACTGGCTGCACCGGACGGTGGGCGGTCTGGCGCCGCTGGAGCCGGGGTACCGGCGCATCGAGGTGCGGCCGCGCATCGGAGGCGGGATCACGTCGGCGACGGCGCGGCTGCGGACGCCGTCCGGGGAGGCGTCATCGAGCTGGCGGCTGGAGGGCGGGCGGATGGAGCTGGAGGTGGTGGTGCCGGC
>JACRBR010000266.1 GCA_016213125.1 Chloroflexota bacterium
ATACCGGTCGTCGATCCCGGCAGTCCTGCCGTCGCGCTCCCGTCAGCGGAGACCGGAAACGTCATCGGCATCAATGCGACCGTGTGTTCCGATCTCGTCGATCGCAGTTCCCCCCGCGTCGTTTCACAAGAATGCGCGAGGATCACGCAGCAGGACGACACGGGCCAGTCCGGCATTCAGCGCATCGTCCGCTGCCTCAACTACTTCTGTGAAGGCCCGGCCGGGCCCCTCCAACTACAGCCCTCCGACTTCGACCCGATCAACTTCGATGACAATCGCGTCGGACCGGGCCAGAGCCTGCTGGTGCTCGCCTTCGTTGACGGCGCCCAGGAAGTCTCGTTCCTGACCGACAAGGGTCACTTCATCAGCGATAACGGCCAGAACCTCGGCTTGGATGCATACTGCGGCCTCTTCGACCTCGAGCCCGACTGCAAGGCCAATGCCGCGACTCTCGGCGACGGCGTTGTGGCCGCCAGGCTGGTCATCGACGAGTCCACGCCACGTGGCGCTGGCCACATCACGGTCACGCAGGGCCTCGACACGTTCTCGCTCGATTTCACGGTCACCGGCGCCCCCGCCTCCTTCACCATCGAGTCCCCCGACGGCAAAGATCTCATCGACGCCGACGACCGCGGATGCATCAACCCCCACAGCGCCTACGGCCTCGCCCGGCTTGCTCTGAGCGGGAGCCAGAATCCCCACATCACCGCACGCGTGCTTCGCCTTCTCGATAGCGATAGTCAGCCCGTAGTGGGGTACATTCCTTTCGTTCAGGGTTCGAGCTCGAAGGCGAGCGACACGACAAGCCCGGCGCTGGACCTTGGAACAGGCGGCTTGGGCTCGATCCTGCAGATATGCGCCCGGAATGTCCTCGGCGAGGCCCTATACACGGTGGGACTGGCGCCGGGTGACGTGGGAAATCAGGACTTCACGATCACCATCCAGGGGGATAGCGGCATACCCACCCCGACGCCTACCCCACCAAACACGGTGCTTTCTCTCCAGGCGCCAGACTCGGTGTTGGTCGGGGATGAGTTCGACATCGTTCTCCACGGCGACGAGCTGTCCGAATTCGATGCGTTCTCTTCATCACTCGAATATGAGTACGCCCGAGTCGATCTGCTCGGCGTTGAACCCGGATCACTGCTTACTTCCGCGCCGGGTTCGTCCTGCAATTTCACGAGCCTCGCAGCCACTGCGATCGATCTCGCCTGCGACGCCGATGGCGCGACCATCGTGGGCGCTGGTGAATTGGCGAGGTTGCGATTCAAGGCTAGGGCACCGGGTGTCAACACCTTCTTCTTCCTCGGTACGTCAGTTCTGATGAAGGCCGGAACTCCTCGGGCTATTCCCAACGTGAACGGCGCAGAGGTGGATATCCTTACTGCGACAGCGACGCCTACACCATCGCCCACCCTGACGCCCATCATCACCCAGACGCCAAGCAACACACCCACCACGACGCCCACGGCGACGGATACGCCCACTGCCACGAACACACCCACCATCACGAACACGCCGACAATCACGAACACGCCCACCATCACCAACACCCCGGCCCCGGGTCCGTCGGCCACACCAACCCCCACCATCGACATCTTCCCAACCCTGCCGGCCAGCGGCGCGTACCTGACGCTCGACTGCGATACCGCGGCCGCGGGCGTGCAGAACGACTGCCAGCAGGACGGTGCCGAGGTCACGCTCCAGCTGCGCTTCCACAACGCCGGCCTGCCGCAAGCGCTGGTCGCCGCCTTCAACGTGTCCTTCCTCAACACGGACCAGCCGATCTTCGCCCCGCACGTGGTGGCGCCCTGCGTCGCCCCGAAGCTCGACTGCAACCCCGACTTCGACCAGGCGACCCTGACCGGTGCCGCCTGGCAGTGCGATCCCGCAAACAGCGACCAGGATTCAGATCCGCGACGTTCGGTGGCGCTCATGTCGTGCTTCAACGTCGCCGATCCTGGTCCGCCCGTTGCGGATGGCTCATCCCAATCCCTCGCCTTCATGCGCTACGACGCGCAGATAGTGGGCGAAGGCCGGTTCGCTCTGCAGGACGTGAACGTGTTCGATGAGACGGTCACGGAGGTGCTGAGCTGTAACCCGGTCGTCACGAGCGGCGGCGTCTGCGCGGGTGCGCGCGTCTCCGTCGGTCTCCCCACCCGCACATCGACACCCACCAGCACCGCAACGCATACGCCGACCGCCACCTCGACTCTCACGCCTGTCGTCGTTCCTGAGACGGACTTCGCGAAGCCCCCTTCCGGCCTGTACTTCGCGCTGGCATGCGAATACACAGGTACGTTGATCAAGACCAGCTGCCAGTTCCCCGAAGGCACGGATAGCCTTGAACTCACACTGGTGATGGGTAACGTTGATGTGCCCGACTTTGCCCTTGTCGCGTTCAATGTCTCTGCGGTCACCGAGGATGGAGTCTCGTTCCCTCCTGTCGACCTGCCCTGCAGCAGGCCCAAGACTGACTGCAATCCAGATCTGGCGGACGATTCTTTCGGAAGCACCGGCTGGGAATGCGATCCTGTGCTCGCCGACCGGGATCCTGATCCTGCAAAGACGGACTCACTGATTGCCTGCTTCAACAACCTCCTGGCCGGTCCACATCTACCACCTGGCGCGGCCGTCCCTCTCGCCACGTTCGGCTATGGCGCGCATGCAGGCACTGCTACTTTCGGCCTGAGCGACCTCAATGCTTTCAACGAGGTAGTGGATGAAGTTGGAAGCTGCAACCCCGCGGTCGTGGTCGAGGCAGCGTGCTTCGGATCCGAGATCGCGGTCCTCGGCCCAACGCCGACGCCGCCGCCACCGACACCGACAGCATCGCCGGAGCCGACCTGGTCGCCGACGCCGACGCCGTACGCGCTGATGTATGTCTTCCCGTACCAACAGATTGTCGAGGTGGGGGACACGGTGTTGACCCACATCCGCGGCCTCTACCTGCCGCCCACGGGCGCGTTCGAGTTCAAGCTCGAATACGACCCCACGAAGCTCAGTCTCCTAGGTCTGACGGAGGGTGAGTTTCTGAGCAGAACGGGGCGCACAACGGTCTGCCCGCCGCCTGCGACTGGAACACACTCAGGGATGGCGTTCGTCATGTTCGGCTGTGCATCCGAAGGGGCGTCACCAGAGGGAGCCAGCGGCCAGGGAGAGCTGGTTACGCTTACCTTTAAGGCCCTCGAAGAAGGAGATTCCATCCTCGAGTTGGTCGAGGCATCGATATCTGATGAGCTCGGCGATACGGTATACACGGTATATCGTGAGGCGGGCTACGTGTATATCTTGCCCGTGCCGTCCCCGACTCCGACGGTCGTCGACGGCGCCGCAACCCCGACCGAGACCGCATCTCCTACGACAACGGCGACCGCGGCAGCGAACACGTCGACGCCGGTCCCCACGGCCACCAACACTCCCGCGCCCGAGGACACCCATACGCCCGCGCCCGCCGGCACGACAACGCCCGCAGGCACCGCCACCTCCGTCGCCACCGGCACCGTCGTCGCACGCACCGCCACCTCCGTCGCCACCCGCACCGTCGTCGCGCGCACCGCCGAGGCGACATCGACTGCCGGCGCCGAAGGCACCGTCACCCCCATTCCCGCATCGACCGACACGCCGGAGCCGAAGGCCACCGAGACCAACACCCCCGCACCCAAGCCCGAGCTGACCGACACGCCGCGACCCGAGCCGACCTCGGAGGGCACGCCGGGCTTCCTGCCGCCCACCAAGACACCCGTTCCCACCGCGTCCACCACGCCCGGCGCCACGCACACCTCGACCCCGCGCCCCACGCGCACGGCCGTTCCCACGGCCTCTGCTACCCACGCCGCCGCTACCCCTCGGCCATCGTCCACGCCCAGCACAGGCATCCTCGGCAGCGCCGCCACGCCTCGGCCCACCGGCATCGTTCTCCCGGCCACAGGCACCCACGATGGAGGGACCGGAGCCGCGCGCGGGCTGCTGCTCCTCGCCCTCGGCGCGCTGGCCCTCGCGGCGGCGGTTGGGGTCATGCGCGCCCGCGCGATGCGCCGGTAGCACGCTCCCGCCGCGAATCGGTGGTGGTTAGCGCGGTATGCGACATAAGACGCCGAGATGGGGCGAAATTGCAGAACAGTCTCGCTGGGGGGCGGCGCGTACACTGCTGCTATGACGCCCGCCATTCAGCTCAACGGCGTCGCGAAGTCGTACGGCGACACCCGCGCGCTCTCGGGCATCGACCTTACCGTCGAGCCCGGCCGCATCTTCGGCTTTCTGGGTCCCAACGGCGCGGGCAAGACCACTACCATCCGCATCCTGCTCGACCTCATCCGCCCCGACGCGGGCGCGGCCTCCGTGCTGGGCTTCGACTGCCAGCGGCAGTCGCTCGAGGTGCGCCGCCGCGTCGGCTACCTTCCCGGCGACCTGCGGCTCTACGAGTCCATGCGCGGCGACGTGTTACTCGACTTCATCGACTCCTTCCGTCCCGAGAAGCGCGACCCGGCGTACCGGCGCGCGCTGGTCGACCGCCTCGACCTCGATCTCACGCGCCGCATCCGCGCGCTCTCGAAGGGGAACCGCCAGAAGCTCGGCCTTGTGCAGGCGCTCCTGCACCGGCCGGACCTGCTCGTCCTCGATGAGCCGACCTCCGGCCTCGACCCCATCGTGCAGGACGACGTCGTGCACCTTCTCGAAGATGCCGCCGCCGAAGGACGCACGGTCTTCTTCTCGTCCCACGTCCTGCCGGAGGTCGAGAAGATCAGCCAGTCGGTCGCCATCATCCGCGCCGGCAAGATCGTCGCCATCGAAGATGTCGCGAAGCTCAAGGCGCGCAGCGTGCATGTCATCGAGGTCACGTTCGCCGCGCCGCCCCCGCCCGGGCTCTTCGCGCTGCCCGGCGTGCGCGAATTGCGGCGCGACGGCGCGACGGTGCACTTCCAGGCGCACGACGGCGTCGACGCGGTGTTGAAGGCAATCGCGACGCAGCGTGTCCTCGATCTGCGCACCCAGCAGCCCAGCCTGGAGGACGTCTTTCTCGCCTACTACACCGAACCCGAACTGCCGCAGGAGGAACGCCGTGCCTCCGCTTAACATCTTCGCCAAGACCCTCCGCGACCAGAAGTGGCAGATCGTCGGGTTCGCCTTCGCGCTCGCCGCCATGTCGTCGACGTCGGTGTGGCTGTGGCCCAGCGTGCGCGACTCGCTCCAGAACTTCGACATCCCCGCCGCCGCGCGCGCGTTCCTCGGCAGCGATCTCGACTTCGCGACGGGCGCCGGCTACCTGAGCGGCCGCTACTTCGGCTGGACGGAGATCCTCGCCATTGTCTACGTCATCATCGCCGGGACGGGCGCGATCGCCGGCGAGGAGAGCGCCAGCACGATCGATCTCCTCCTCGCCCAGCCCGTCAGCCGCCGCTCCGTCATCCTCCAGAAGCTCGCCGCCATCATCCTCGGTTTGGCGATCATCATCTTTGGCGGATACGCCGGCTTCCTGGTCTCCGTGCCGACCGTCGATATCGCCGTTTCGCTGGCCGACATCGCGGTTGCCTGCGCGAACATGCTGCCGATCGTGATCTTCTTCTTCGCGCTCTCGCTCTGGGCGGGCGCCGTCGCCCCGAACCGCGGCATGGCGGCCGGCGTCGTCATCGCGGTCACCACCGCGACGTACTTCGTCTTCACGCTGGCGAACGGTGTGGAATCCCTGGAGCCGGTCCGGTACGCGACGCCGTTCTACTACTACGGCGCCGGCCTGCCGCTCGTCTACGGCATCGTGTGGTGGCACGTGGGACTGCTGCTCAGCGTCTCCGGGGTGCTCGTGCTGCTCACGCTGCGCACGTTCGAGCGCCGGGACGTCAGCGCCGGCGGGGCGACGGACCTGGGCCTGCGCAGCGTCGTGCGCCGCGCGATCGCGCAGTCCACGGGGACGTAGCGAGGATAGCGGCGGGGCCTATGCCGAGACGACGAAGCGGGTCCCCACGCTGTTCACCACGAACGCGTCCGGCATCGCCAGCGAGATCGCCCGCACGGCATCGAACCCGGTGCAGTGCCCGGGCACGATCAGCCCCGGCTCGAACGCGGCCAGCGCCTCGACGGTCTGCGGAAGGATCGGCGCGAACAGCGGCCCGCCCAGGTGGAAGCCGCCGACGATGGCGGCCACCCGGGCCACGCCCGTGAGCTTCTTCGCGTACCGCACGATGTTCACGATCCCGGCGTGCCCGCACCCCGTCAGCACCACCAGCCCCTTCCCGCGCACGTTCGCGATCAGCGCCTGGTCGTCGAAGATCAGCGGGTCCGGCGTCCAGTCTCCATCCCGCCACGCCTCGTGGACCGCGAAGCCCTTCTCGAACTCGGTCGTGCGGTCGACTTCGCCGGTGATCAGCACCGAGCTATCGAGCAGCAACGACGGTTGCCGCTGCTCTGTGATCTCGAACCCCGCGCCCTGCATCGCCGCCTTGCTCGGCACTGGCAGCTCGAACGCGCCCGCGGGAAGGCGCGCCCGCCTGCGTAGCCAGAAGTCGGGATGCAGCAGCATGGGCACCCGCGGGGCGCCGTGCTCCTTCGCCAGCCCGTGTAGCCCGCCCACGTGGTCGAAGTGGCCGTGGCTCATCACGATGCCTTCGACGTCCGCCAGCGAGATCTGGAGTGCGTGCAGGTTGTGCGCCAGACCTCCGACGCTCAGCCCCGCGTCGAACATCAGCCTCCGCGTCCGCCCGTTCTTGGTGATGGAGGCCAGCGCCGAGTAGCCGTGCTCCGCGATCAGCATCTCCGGTAGTTGTGGATCGACGAAGAACGGCGCCTCGACCTGCGGTCTGCCCGCCGGTGACATCGGCGGCCGGACGGCGCGCTCCTGGCTCAGCAGCAGCATGTCCCACTGGTTGTCCACCAGCGTCGTGATCTCGACGCTCTCCACAGGCTCCAGGGCGATGCGTTCCATGATCCAGAGGGTAGCGCGCCGCTACACTTCCGGCGATGGAGCGCGAGATGCGCTTCGCCGACCCGATGCGCGCGTTCGAAGAGCAGTGGCGGTAGGCGGTCCATGACGTCCGGTTACATCGACGTAGAAGGCGGCCGTGTCTGGTACCGCATCGAGGGCGGAGGCCCCGGGGTCCCGTTGTTGACGCTGCACGGCGGGCCCGGCATCCCGCATGACTACCTTGAGCCGCTCGCCGTGCTCGGCGACGAACGGCCGGTCGTCTTTTGCGACCAGCTCGGCGCGGGCAAGGCCGACCGCCCCGACGATTCCACGCTGTGGACGGTGGAGCGCTACGTCCGCGAGGTGCAGCGCGTGCGCGACGTGCTCGAGCTTCGCGAGGTGCACATCCTCGGCCAGTCGTGGGGCACCATGCTCGCGGTCGACTATGCGCTCAGCGGCGCCCCCGGCATTCGGAGTCTCGTGCTCGAGAACCCGTGCCTCAGCGTCAATCGCTGGGCCGCTGACGCCGACATGCTCATCGCGCAGCTGCCTCCCGATGTGCGCGACGTCATCAAGAAGCACCGCGCGGCTGAGACCTACGACGATCCGGAATACCAGCGCGCGCTCGGCACCTGGTACCGCCGCCATATGTGCCGCCTTGAGCACTGGCCGGAACTACTCACCCGAACTGCGCGGGCCGGGAACCCCGCCGTCTACACCGCCATGTGGGGCCCCACCGACTTTGTCGCGACTGGCGCCACGCGCGAGTACGAGCGTGCCGATGATCTTGGTTCCCTCACGATGCCGGTGCTGTACATCACCGGCCGCCACGACACTGCCACGCCCGAGACCACGGCCTTCTACGCGCAGCAAACGCCGCACGCCGAGCTCGCCATCCTCGAAGAAAGCAGCCACTCCCCGCATATCGAAGAGCCAGACGCGTTCAACGCTGTCGTAAGGGACTTCCTGCACAGAGTTGAGTCCCGGTAAGTCGTATTCAAAGCTTGGCCGAGCTTGGCTGTGAGGCCGCGCAACGCCGCAGCTAGAATCCTCGACTGCGAAGCCACGCTTCCACGTTGGTCGAGCCATGGCGAACGCAGAGGACCCAGATGTACTCACCGGTGATGTGATAAATCACGCGATATCCATCAACGATTCGTTCTCGAAGATCCTCCCGGTCGAGGCCGGGAACCGGGCGCCCCATGCGCGGGAAAGCCGCGAGGTCATCCATCGAATCCACGATCCGCGACAAGAGCGGCCGTGTAGTCGAAGGAGCTACTTCGAGGAGATAGTCGGCAATGCTCTCTAAGTTTTCGAGAGATTCGGGCGTCCAGATGATTCGAGCCATGAACTCAGTCTGCGCTTCACTTCCTCGTGGCTGACGCCTTCACCACGAGCGACCTGCTGGAGTCCACGCAGGATGCTCGCGCGCAGCTGAAGCTCCATCGCGATCCCGTCGAGCGTTACGTCGTCGGGCAATGTGTCGAGCAGTTCGCGTGCTTCCTCTTTTGCCGTCCTCATGTGGCGAAGTGTACTCACCGTATGGGCAGGCCTGCAACGTCCTCGCACTTATGCCTTGTTCGCTGGCAACCGTCAACTGCCACTACCACTACTACGCTCACCAGTTGTGGGAGTGCTGGCGCAGCGATGTCACACCGGATAGCGGCATCTCCTCCATCCGCTCCGTCACCACGTTCACCGCCCGCTCCTGCCGCTCGATGTGCCCGTGCACGATGATCGCGCTCGCCTGCTCGATGATGCGCTGGTACTTCGCGACGAGGTGCGGCTTCGTGATGATGTTCATCAGGCCATAGCGGTCCTCCAGTGTGTGGAACACGAACCCCTTGGCCGTCTCCGG
>JACRBR010000261.1 GCA_016213125.1 Chloroflexota bacterium
CAGCCGGCCCGCCGTCGCCGGGAACGCCGCACGGAATCGGGTCGTGTCGTGGAACCGCACGCCCTCCCGGATGTGGAACACGTACGTCGTCTCGTCCGGCTGCTCGGGCATCGCCGCCGCCAGGTCCGGGACGATCGTCCCCGCGCGTTCGTCTTCATATCGCAGTAGCCGCGAGAGCACCGCCGCGTGCACGTTCACGATCGGCCCCATCTGCGTCAGGTGTGGGTCGAACGTGTCGTGCGGCATCGCGTCAGAGTTGTACGCGCGTAGCACGCCGCCGCGATTCCCCGCGGGTGTCCTCACGGTCCGCGGCGTCGCCCCGATCCCCTCCACCTCGCTGCGCGGGCTGTCCTTGCGGCTCAGCCCCACGATCGCGGCAACCGCACCGCCGGCGACGGCCAGCCCCGCCCCAGCCAGGAACGTACGCCTCGTGATGTGCAGGTGACGATGACGCAAAGACGGCGGATTCCCATCCGCCGCTGGAGGTTGCGACCTTGAATCCTTGTCCGTCACGCCGAGGCTTGCACCAGTTCCGGTTCGGATGTCGGCTCGGCGTCACCCTTCCAGTCACACTGCGTGCACTTCGCCTGCCCGCGCCCCGCCATGACGATCAGTGCACCGCACGAAGGGCACGGGTGCGTCAGCGGCCGCGACCAGCTCGTGAAGTCGCAATCCGGGTAGTTCGCGCAGGAGTAGAACGTGCGCCCGCGCTTGCTCCGCTTCTCGACGATGTCACCCGCGTCCTTCGGGCACGCGACGCCCACCTTCTTCAGGATCGGCCGCGACCCCTTGCACTCCGGGTATTGCGAGCACGCCAGGAACTGCCCGAAGCGGCCGCGCTTCACCACCATTGGCGACTGGCACACGTCGCACTTCTCGTCGGTCGCTGCCGGCTGCTCGGCTTCATCGCCGATTGGCTTCGTGTTCTTGCACTCCGGAAAGCCCGTGCACGCCAGGAACTGCCCGAAGCGCCCCCATCGCACGATCATCGGCTTGCCGCACTTCTCGCAGACTTCGTCCGTCTGCTGCTCCACGCGCGGCGCCTCCGCCGCTGCCTCCAGCTCCTTCGCCAGCGGCTCGTAGAACTCGCGGATCACCGGCGGCCACTTGCGCTCGCCGTTCGCGACATCATCCAGCTCGTCTTCCATGCGCGCTGTGAAACTCGCGTCCACGACCGCCGGAAACAGCTCCGTCAGCATGTCGCAGACGATGAACCCCAACTCCTCGGGCTTCAGCGCGCGGCCGTCCTTCTTCACGTACGACCGGTCCTGGATCGTCGACATGATCGATGCATACGTCGATGGCCGCCCGATGCCGTTCTCCTCCAGCGCCTTCACCAGCGTCGCTTCGGTGTACCGTGGCGGTGGCTCCGTGAAGTGCTGATCCGGCTTCACCTCCAGCAGGCGGAGCAGGTCGGCCGCCGTCAGCTCGGGCAACGTGCGCTCGGCGTCTTCGTCCTCGTCCTCCGTGTCTCGGCCCTCGATGTACACCTGGCGGAAGCCTGGAAAGCGCATGTGGCTCGCGTTCGCACGCAGACCATACGGCTGCGCCTGCGTATCGACCTTCGCGTCGATGTCGACGCTTACCTGGTCAAAGACCGCGTCCGCCATCTGGCAGGCGATGAACCGCTGCCAGATCAGCATGTACAGCTTCTGCTGGTCCGGGGTCAACCCCTTGCGCAGCGCTGCCGGCTCCCGGAACGCCGAAGTCGGCCGGATCGCTTCGTGTGCTTCCTGCGCGCCCTTCGTCTTGGTCTTGTAGAAGCGCGGCTGCCCCGGCACGAAGTCTCCGCCGTATTTCTGCGTGATGAACCCCCGCGCCTCGTCCCGCGCTACCTGCGCGATATTCAGCGAGTCGGTCCGCATATAAGTAATGAGGCCAACCTGCCCCTCGCCTGGGATGTTCAGGCCTTCGTACAGCTGCTGCGCCACCGCCATCGTCCGCTTCGCCGAGAACCCGAAGCGCCGCGAAGCCTCCTGCTGCAGTGTGCTCGTCGTGAACGGCGGAGAGGGCCGTCGAAGCTGCTGCTTCTTCCGTACCTCGCGCACGGCATACGACGCCGCCTTCAGGTCCGCTGTGACCGCCTGTGCCTGCTCGCCGGTGCCAATCTCCGCCTTCTTCAGCCCCGGCAGCGCGACCAGTCGTGCGTTGAACGCGTTCTCATCCCGGTCTGCCTGCTTCGCGACACACGTGTCGATCGTCCAGTACTCCTGCGGCACGAACTTCTCGATCTCGCGCTCGCGGTCAACCACCATCTTCAGCGCCACCGACTGCACGCGCCCCGCGCTGAGGCCACGTCGTATCTTCGACCACAGGATCGGGCTGATCTTGTATCCCACGAGCCGGTCCAGCACGCGCCGCCCCTGCTGCGCGTCCACCAGGCGCATATCGATTTCGCGCGGGTGGTTGAAGGCGTCGCGGACCGCGTCCGCCGTGATTTCGTGGAACTCGACGCGCTGATAGCGGTCCGTGGCCAGGTCCATCGCCTCGGCCAGGTGCCACGAGATCGCCTCGCCCTCCCGGTCAGGGTCGGTCGCCAGGTAGATGATCGGCGCGCCCTTCGCCGATTCCTTCAGCTTCTTGATGACGTCCTTCTTCTCCCGCGGCACGATGTACCGTGGCGCGAAGTCGTCGTCGACGTTCACCCCCAGCTGCGACTTCGGCAGATCGCGCACATGCCCGACCGACGCCTGCACCTCGTACTTGCTGCCAAGAATGCTCGACAGCGTGCGGGCCTTAGCCGGCGATTCGACGATCACCAGGCTCTTCCCCGAACCCTTGGTCTTGGTGGTCTTGCGCGCGGTCTTCTTCGCGCTGCGCTTGCGAGCCGCCTTCGCGGCCGCCTTCATGGCCGGCTTCTTCGGTTGTTCGTCCAGCGCCTGCGCGCCGTTCTCTTCAGTCATATGTTCCATCTGCTCCCCGTCTGCCGGGGGCCCCGGTTGTTATACACGACGGGCCCGGCGGCACAACAGGTTCTTCGGACTCCTGTGTTCGAATCTGAATACGCCTCGTGCTCGATTCCAGAATTGGTGATCAGACGTCGCCAATCTCGTATTTGCCTTCGGCCCCGCTCCTCATTCGAGCCTAGCAGACGTGTCAAGGTTGACGCCAAGTCAGGTACCGCGTGCTCACAAAGGTCACACTGCGGTGGAGTGCCCTGACGACGGACATACTTGACAGCCGCTCGAATCTTCACCTGCCCTTGCGGCGTCACAGCGATCCGGTAGCCTGCCTGCACCGTAGCATCGACAACCCATCCGTTTGCTCAGGGGGAGCAGCCGGAGTGAGACGACAATTAACGGCACGAAAGTCCGCATCAAGCAGACGCCGACCCTGAACGGTAGGCCCCACCTCATGCAGCATGCGCGCCAGGGCGATATTGGCGTACTTGCAGGCCCTTCGAAGCAGTCGCCAAAGATGGCGACGCTGTACGTCATCGTGCGCTTCGATGCCTGTGGGCACGATCACCGCATGCTTCGGGATGAACTGATCGACGTCTGAGCGTCCGTCAGTGGTTCACGGCCGACGCTTCGCGGGCCCGCACGTAGTTCATGCGGCCCACCTGGCGGACGAGACCCTTGAGTTCCATCATTGCCAGCGCGCTCGTCACCGCTGCGATCGGGAGTCCCGACTCCCGGCGCAGGTCGTCGACGTACGCCGGCTCCGCCCCCAGGAGCCGCAGGAGTACGCCTTCGGTTTCGTCCGCCGGAATAAGCTCGGCCGCCTCGATCTGGTGCGTCGCCATCGTCAGGTTCAACTCCGCCAGCACGTCCTCGACTGTGAGCGTCGGCTTCGCTTCCCCGTCCTGGATCAGCTTGTTTGACCCGCGTGAATTGGGCGAGTAGATGCTCCCCGGTATCGCGAACACCTCGCGATTCTGATCAAGCGCCTGCCGCGCCGTGATCAGCGCCCCGCTCTTCAGGTCCCCTTCGACAACAAGCACCCCCAGAGACATGCCGCTCAGGATCCGGTTGCGCCGCGGAAAGTAGTCGCCGCGCGGCTCTGTGCCCAGCGGGTATTCGCTGACAAGCGCGCCTCGCTCCACGATCTGTTCCGCCAGGCGCTTGTGCTCCGGCGGATACACCAGGTCCAGCCCGCAGGCGAGTACGGCGATCGTCCGCCCGCCCGTGTCCAGCGCCGCGCGGTGCGCCACCGCGTCGACCCCGCGCGCGAGCCCGCTCACCACCGTCACCCGATTCGCCGCCAGGCCGCGCGACATCTCCTCCGCCACCTGCCGCCCGTACACGCTGACCCGCCGCGTGCCAACCACCGCGACGGCCCACTCGTCGGACTGCAACAGCTCGCCCCGCAGGAACAACACAGGTGGCCGATCGAAGACTTCGCGTAGCTGCCGCGGGTATCCCTCGTCGTGCCAGGTAAGGGCCCGCACTCCACCCCGTTCGATCCGCTGCGCCTCGTCCTCCGGGTTGATGCCTGTCCGCCCGTCCAGGATCGCTCGAAGAGCGGCGTCATCCAGCCCGGCGGACTTCAACTCCCCCGGCGTCGCTCGCCAGGCGTCTGCGAGCGTCCCGAAGTGGTCCTCGAGCTGCTGGATGCGCACGCGGCCGATGCCCCGGATCGCGGCGAAGGCGATCCAGTACGTACGTTCTACTTCGTCCATACGCCGAGTATAGGACGCCGCCTGCCGTACGATCTAGCCCCCACCCACGCTGGCGGCGTCCGACTTTGGCGCGAGTCGCCCCGTGAGCGAGGCGAGGCGGTACAGGCGCCAGTCGTTCCGCGCCTCGATCAGGACATAACGTCGCGCGACGAACTCCTCCAGCTCGCCGAACGGGGCGTAGGCGTTGTCGGACACGACGACATACGCCGGGGGCTCCGCTGCCAGCTCTCGCACGACTGTTGGTTTCGCGTCCGGCAGCAGTTCGCCCAGGAATGACGTGTAGTAGGGCGTCGGGTTGCCCAGGTTGCCTGTCGCGTATAGCCAGGGCAGCTCGCTCCAGGCATAGACTGTGGTCCCCGCACCGTCCTCCCGAATCATGTGCGCGATGTCACGCGCGGACTCACCGCTGCCGTCGAAGAAACGCTCGTACTGCTGGTAGTCGCGGTTGCCGGTCTCGTACGACGCGTAGTTCCGGTAGTACGCCGAAGGGCTGAGTTGTTGGCGGTGACGAGCCTCACCGAACTGGCCGGCGGCCAGGACCACTGCCAGCGCGGCCGCAACCCCAAGCATCGCGCGCTCTTGATTTCCCCGCGGCGCCACCAGCAGGAACCCGGCGGCGGTGAGTGCGAAGGCCGGCGCGGCTTGTTGAACATAATGCGGAAAGGGAAGCGCGCTCGAC
Source organism: Chloroflexota bacterium (assembly GCA_016213125.1). Lineage (GTDB taxonomy): Bacteria > Chloroflexota > Dehalococcoidia > DSTF01 > JACRBR01 > JACRBR01. Next base: position 5,301 of record JACRBR010000261.1, read on the forward strand.
GTCGCGCCCGCGAACGCGAACGCCAGCCACAACGGAGGAAGGTGCAACGCATCGACGCGTCCCCCTTCCGCGCGCCTCTGCACGAGCCACGCCGTAACCAGGAGCGCAGGCAGATAACCGGCGAAACGCAGCAACGGGTTCTCGTCCGGCCCCAATCCCGAATACAACGGGAGCGATCCCACTACCGCGTACCAGTAGTCGGGAAGCGCCCCCACAATCAGGAAGTACGCCGCAAAGGCAACCTGCGGCGCTGCAAAGCCGGCGGCCAACAACGACACCCCCCGCACTCCGCGAGGGTCCGACATCCAGATGAAGACGGCGATCGCGAGGCCGTCAAAGACCGCTACCTGCTTGTACGACGCGGCGATGCCGATGAAGATCCCCGCCGCCGCGAGGGCCCACGGACGGTTCCGCCCCCCGGGATCCCGCGCACACACGACGCACAGCACGGCCAGCGTCGTCGGCAGGATCATGTATGTCTCCGTCAGCGCGAGATTGCCCTCGATGACGGGCGTGCACATGACGAACGCGAACACCCCCCCGGCGACCACCGCCTGCACGCGGCCATACATCCGGAACGCGACCGTCATCACGGCAGCAAGTGTGAGCAGCACGACCGCGCTCGTGACGAGGTGGAGCGCAAACATCCCGTTCCCGAAGAGCGTCTGGATCCCGGCGTACGTGTAGAAGATCAGCGGCGGCTTATTGTCCCATGCGTCGCCATAAAGGACGCCGCCGTGTCGGACATCAAGAGCAACGGCGGCAAAGATGCCTTCATCTCGATACCACCTCGGCTCCACCAGTGACGGCAGCCGGAGCGCGAACCCCACCGCCAGCACCCCGGCGAAAGCGGCGGCGTACGCAACTGTGCCTCGATCGATCGTGAAGCGGCGGTTCATCACGGGATCCAGCCTAGCGGACGGGGCCTTGCGATTTCGTTAAGGCAGCGCCGCGGGCTCGTCCGCCCGCTTCGTCGCGCGGACCTTCTTGATGCGCCGCCCCAGTACGCTGAGAACCCGCAGCGTGAGGCCGTCGACGCGAACCTCATCGCCGGCCGCCGGCACCTTGCCCAGGTGGTGGTACACGAACCCTCCGACGGTGTCGTAGTCCTGGTCGTCGCCTTCCGGCTCGAACCCGAACAGCTCATCCAGCGCGTCGATGCTCACCCGCGCGTCCAGGATCGCCTCCGACTCGTTCACGCGCTCAATCGGAGCTTCCTCACGGTCGTACTCGTCCTGGATCTCTCCGACTATCTCCTCGAGCAGGTCCTCGATGGTCACAAGGCCCGCCGTGCCGCCGTACTCGTCGACCACGATCGCGATGTGCACCTTGCTCTGCCGCAGTTCGGCCAGCAACTCGTCGACGCGCTTCGACTCGGGGATGAAGTACGGTGGCCGCGCGATCTCCCGCAGCGTCGGACGGCGTCCCTCTGCCCGGCACCGCAGAAGGTCCTTCGCGTACACCACGCCCACGACGTTGTCGATCGTCTCCGTGTAGAGAGGGATGCGGCTGAAACCGCGCTCGACGATGAGCTTCAGCGCGTCATCGATAGTTTCTTCCTCTTCCAGGGCCGCGATGTCGATGCGCGGCGCCATGATCTCCCGCGCTGTAGTCTCCTCCAGGCCGATGATCCCCTCGATCATCTGGCGCTCGTCCTCCTCCAGCGGCTCCCCGCCCGTGTCGATGTCGGCTTCACGAAGCAGTTCGGCCGTCTCGTCGGGATGTTCGTCGCCGTTGCGGTGCACGACGCCGCCGAGCGCCCGGTTGATCGTCACCGCGACCGGGCCGAAGGCGAGGCGGAAGAAATTGATGACAGGGAGGAGGCGAATGCCCCATCGTTCAGGGGCGCCGGAAACAAGGAGACGGGGCGCCGCATCCAGGCAGGCGACGACGGCAAGCACGCCGCCGGCCGTTAAAATGAGGATGCCCCACGTATGCCCGCGCGAGTCCGTGATGAGGAAGATCCCCAGCGCCGTGGCCAGCACCAGCCCCACCGTCCGCGCGAGAGCCAGCGCCGCCAGCGTGGAAGCGCGGCGCTCCGCATACGCGTGCAGCCGGGCGGCGCGAGAGTTGCCCCTCCCCGCCATCGTCGCCAGCCGAAGGCGGCTGGCCGAGGCCACGGCCGCTTCCGACGCCGCGACGAGCACGACGAGAAGCAATGCCGCCGCAAGAATGGTCACGCCGAGGGATTGATCAGCGTCCAGCTTCGGACTCCTCCTGCTCGGCCCCGTCCGCCCGCTGCGAGCGTATGCGCGCCGGTGCACCGACCGCGATCATGCCCTCCGGCACGTCGCGGTTCACCACCGACCCGGCGCTCGTGCGCGCCCCGCGTCCGATGTTGACCGGCGCTACCAGCATCGTGTCGCTTCCGATGAATGCGCCGTCGCCGATCGTCGTCCGGTGTTTCTGCGTGCCGTCGTAGTTCGCCGTGATCGTTCCCGCACCGATATTCACGCCCGCGCCCACTTCGGCGTCACCGATGTAGCTGAAGTGCCCCATCTTCGTGCCCGGCCCCAGCCGCGACGCTTTGATCTCGGCATAGTTGCCGATGTGTACGCCCTCGCACAGGTGCGTCCCCGGCCGCAGGTGGCTGTAAGGGCCTACGTCGACCCCGTCCTCCAAGGTCGACTCTTCGATCGTCGAGAACCGCACGACGCAGCGCTCGCCAAGATGGGAGTCCCGCACCAGTGCGCCCGGCCCGATGACACAGCCGCCCTCGATCTCGCTCGCGCCCCGCACGTGTGTTTGCGGTTCAATGACCGTATCGACGCCGATCGTCACGTCCGCGTCGATGTACGTGGATGCGGGATCGACGATGGTCACGCCCGCCAACATGTGCCGCCGAAGGATGCGCGTTCGCATCGCCACTTCCGCCTCGGCGAGCTGCACGCGGTCATTGATGCCGCGTACCTCGATGGGCTCCTCCGTCGTAACTGCGATCGCCGGGTTCCCCTCATCGTGTGCCATCGCCGCCAGATGCGTGAGATAGCGCTCGCCATTTGACGCCGGGGCAATCCGCTCGAGATGCGGCCACAGCCACGACGCCCGCACCGCGTACTGGCCCGCGTTGATGAACCGCGGCTCGTCGCGGTCGATCCCCTCTGTCTCCTTCGTCTCGATGATGCGCGCGACGCGGTCGCCCTTCAGCTCCAGGAAGCCGTACGCCTCCACGGGCACTTCCGCCGTCAGGATGGCGAGGTCCGCTGCCACGTTCTCGACGGCGCCCATCAGCCGCCGCAGCGTCGAAGGCAGCACCAGAGGCACGTCGCCATTCAAGATGAGGACATACTCTGCCTCGGCCGCCGCTTCGCGCGCGCAAGCGACCGCATGCCCGGTGCCCAGTGCTCGCGGCTGCACCGCGAAGCGCACCTCGTCGCCGGCAGCCGAGCGCACCGCGTCCGCGCTATGGCCTACAACCACCACGATGTCGCTGATCCCGGCGTCCCGCGCAGCCTGGATCACGTGCCGGACGAGCGGCCGCCCCGCGATAGGATGCGCCACTTTCGGCATTGAGGAGCGCATGCGCGTACCCGCGCCCGCCGCCAGGATGATCGCGGTCCACCGCTGACTCATGGCGGGCACACCAGGGCTCGCGCGCGGGAGCGCGTGAAATCGTCAATCGGGACGAGAGGTGGAGCCTGTGGAGGTTCGTCGTCGTTGGTTAGCAAAGTGTGTGGGTCGATCGTAGCGACGGCCCCAGAAGGGTGTCAAGCGCGGCCTTGTCAGTCGGCTCCCGCAAGCACGATGCCGAACTCGGCTTCAAGGATGCTCCGTTCTTCGTCCGGCGCCACCTTCTGCTCCGTGCGGATGCCATCGTCCACCCTGAACAGCCGCCCTCCCGCCAGCGTCGTGCGGCCGTTTGGTCGCGGCAGCGAGACGATACTTCCGTGCGTGAAACGTGAGTCCGGCGACGTCTGCAGCCAGTTGCAGACCTCGTGAAACTCCCCGAACTCTCGCGGCTGCTGCGTGAACATATATAACGCCGGTGCGTTCTCGTTCCCCCCGGGTACGCCGAGCACTGGCTCGTTGCACGTGACGAACCAGTGGTCTCCGTCGTTCGCAACCACATATCGCCTCCCGTCGACAACCTGGTCACCGCGCTCAGCCAGCCGCAGCGGCTCGATCACGCGGCTGCCGAATCCGACATCCGCGATCCACGGCTCATCGAGATGCACGACCAGCACCATGTGGCTCAGCGGGTGGCTCAGCCTGCCGTCAAGCATCACCCTGCCCCCATGGACGTCGACACGAAAGCCGAGCTCGCGCAGGACGCGGGTGAAGGTCCCGGTGAGCTCCAGGCAGAACCCGCCTCGGCGCTCCCCGACGATCTTCGCGAAGTTCACCGCCTCGTCGACCTGGATGCGCCGCCTCAATCCGATATCGAGATTCTCGAACGGCACCGCGTAGGCGTGCGCGCGGTGCATCGCCCGCAGCGTCTCCACCGACGGCTCCGTTGAGCCCGCGTACCCGATCCGTTCCAGGTAACTAGGGATGTCCATGGTTGGATCAGCGTACCGAGGCCGCCTCGCCCGCTTCCACTCCTACCCTTGTCGCCGGCCCTCAACACTTCGCTGCAATGAACTCCGACCAGATACGCCGGACATTGATCGACGTCATGGCCGGAAGGGCCACACGCCCCTCACCCGCTTGTTGTTGGTGCCGCATTGGCACGTCAGGGACCTTCGGATCGGCAATATGGCCCTTTGGCGCGGCGAATCCTGGCTACGACGTTAGTTGGTCAGCGGCGGTGTGGGGGTCCAGCTCGCGGCGGGCGACCTTGGCCACGAGATCCTCGAGGCGGCCGTCGGCGTGGTGGGCGATGAGGCTGTCGAGCAAGCGCTGGCGGGCCAGGGCGAGCACCTGGTGGCGCGCCTGCTCGAGGCGGTGCCGGTCCCGCGTGCCGCCGGACTCGATGTGGGCGCGATGGCGGTCCAGGGCGTCGGCGAGGGCGTCGATGCCCTCCTGCGCGGCGCCGGACGTCTTGAGGATGGGGACCTCCCAGCCTTCCCGGCGGCCGCTGAAGGACTCATAGATTGCGGAGAGCTGGCGATAGAAGAGGTCGGCGTTCGGCAGGTCGCACTTATTGACCACCAGCACATCGGCGATCTCCATGATGCCGGCCTTCATCGCCTGCACGTCATCGCCGGCGCCCGGTGTCAGGACGACGACCGTCGTGTCAGCCATGGCCGCGACCTCGACCTCGTCCTGTCCCGCGCCCGCGGATCCGGTGAGGCCGATAGTATGGGCGCGCCCCGACTTCGGATAGAGCCGCGCGAGGGCACGCCTCCCTTCGGGGGCGTCGTTCTCGATGAGGGTCAG
>JACRBR010000262.1 GCA_016213125.1 Chloroflexota bacterium
AAGCGGGATTTCATAGGTTGTAGGTTGTAGGTTCTAGGGTTTTAGGTTGTAGGGGGTCTGGGTGGGAGAGGAGCGTAGGGAATCGCGCGGCGGGGGTTGTCTTCGCTGCCCTCGCGGCGCTTTCCGGTCTGCACGGTGATGCCCGTCTTCGTGAGTTCAATCTCCATCGTGTCGAGCGAGCGCGGGGCGGGGCCGAAGATGCGGACGCCAGCCCTGGTGTAGGTGCTGCCGTGGCATGGGCAGACGAAGTCACCGCGCCGGTGGCCGTCGTCGTGTGGCGAAACGAAATCGTTGCGCCAGGGGACGGTGCAGCCGAGGTGGGGGCACTTCCACCATAGGGCGAGCAGACCACCCTCGGCCGGCGTCTCGTCGGAGGCGAGGCGGCCTTCGCCGGGCGCGAGGTTCACGAGGAGGAAGTGGCCCTCGATGTTCTGCACCGGCGGGGCGCCGGGCTTCGGGATCTGCGCGGCGAGGACGGCGACGGGGCCGCCGAACCCGGCGACGCCGCGCGGGTACAGGGAATTCAGCAGGGTGGCGCCGATGCCACTGAGCATCGCGGCGATACCGGCGAAGAACCCGATGCGCAGGATGCCGCGCCGGGAGACGCGGGGTACGTCCGGCGGGGCGGGTGCGACGGCCTCGGAGCGGATAGCCGGGGCGGGGTTGACGACGGCGGACGGCGTGGTCATGGCTGGCCTCCCGAGCTTGGCCTCTAGATAGTAAGACTATCTAGAGGCCATGGCAAGACTGGGAGGGCGATCGGCGCCCGCGATGGAGCCTGGATGCGATGGGGCGCGGCGGCGACGCGCCCGTACGGGACTCGAGCCACAGCCCCGCGCGGGCTGAAAAGCCCGCGCTAAGTTGTCGGCCTGCGCGGGGCTGCGCGCGTCCCGGGCGCCCGGCTGCCGCTGGCCTCCGGGAGGCGTGATATACTCCTCGCGTTCTGAACGCTGTAGTCCGGACACTGGGGCCGACGGCCGCTCACGCGGGGGCCCCAAATCTATGTCCGGAAGGATGGGAGTCCCATGGTCACGGAAACCGCACCTTCCCCTGTCTCGATGAAGGCCCTGCTGGAAGCGGGCGTCCACTTCGGTCACCAGACCCACCGGTGGGACCCGCGCATGAAGCGCTACATCTTCACCGAGCGCAACGGCATCCACATCATCGACCTCCAGCAGACCGTCCCGCTGATGCAACAGGCGATGGACTTCGCCCGCAGCGTCTCGTCGCGCGGCGACTCGATCCTGTTCGTGGGCACGAAGAAGCAGGCCCAGGAGTCGATCGAGGTCGAGGCCACGCGCAGCGGCTCGCCCTAGGTGACGACGCGCTGGCTGGGCGGCACGCTGACGAACTTTCAGACCATCGAAGGCCGCATCGACTACCTGGTGCGCCTCGAGGACCGTTACCAGCGCGGTGAGCTGGGGCTGCTGATCAAGAAGGAAGCGGGCACGCTGATCCAGGAGATGGAGAAGATGAACCGCTACTTAGGGGGGATCAAGAACATGCGCCGCCTGCCGGGCGCGCTGTTCATCGTCGACCCGCCGATGGAGCGCATCGCCGTCACCGAGGCGATGCGGATGCGCATCCCCATTATTGCGATGTGCGACACGAACTCGAACCCGGACGAGATCGACTATCCGATCCCGGCGAACGACGACGCGATCCGCGCCGTGAAGCTCGTTGCCAGCAAGATCGCGGACGCGATCAGCGAGGGCCGCAACATCCAGAGCTACGCGGCGGAGGCGACGGATACGGAGGGCCTGGACATCGGGTCCTTCACCGCCTCGGGGCGGTTCACGGCGGACCCGAACGACCCCGGGCCGCAGGCGCCCGCCGCCGAGGAGGCGCCCGCCGAGCCGCCAGCAGGCGAGCCACCGGCGCCCGCGGTCTAGGGGGCACTCATCGACAGGCGACGCGCAGGGCGAGGCATGCCTCGCCCCTACGGATAGGGAAGGACATCGCAGTTGGCAGCCACAGCAGAGGACGTAAAGAAGCTTCGCGAACTTTCGGGCGCCGGCGTCATGGACTGCAAGCGCGCGCTCGATGAGTCCGGCGGTGACGTGGACAAGGCCGTGAAGCTGCTGAAGGAGAAGGGCATCGCCAGCGCCGACAAGAAGTCGAGCCGCGAGACGAGCCAGGGGATCATCGACTCGTACATCCACGCGGGGGGCCGCATCGGCGTGCTCGTCGAGGTGAACTGCGAGACGGACTTCGTGGCACGCACCGACGCCTTCAAGGGGCTGGTGCACGACATCGCCATGCAGATCGCCGGCATCCCGACGACGCTGGCCATCACGGAGGACCAACTCCCTGCCGACGCCGAGGGCTCCGTCGAGGAGACGGTGCTGATGAAGCAGGCGTTCATCAAGAACTCCTCGAAGACGATCGAGGACCTGGTGAAGGAAACGATCGCCACGACGGGCGAGAACATCCGCATCCGGCGGTTCACGCGGTTCGAGCTGGGCCAGTAGGCCCTTCGCGGAGGGCCTTCGCGGAAGGGCCTTCCCGGAAGGAGCGCAGATGGGCGCTGCCCCGTACAAGCGCGTCCTGTTGAAGGTGAGCGGGGAAGCCCTGATGGGCGACCTCGCGTTCGGCATCGATCCGGCCACCGTGAATCGCATCGCAGCACAGATCAAGACAGCCAGCGACCTGGGAATCCAGGTCGCTGTTGTCGTTGGCGGCGGGAACTTCTGGCGCGGCGCACAGGCCAGCCAGTTCGGCATGGACCGCGCGACCGCCGACTACGCGGGCATGCTCGCCACCGTGATCAGCGGGCTGGCGCTGCAGGACGCGATCGAGCATGCGGGCGGCGACGTGCGCACGCAGACGGCGATCCCGATTCAATCCGTGGCCGAGCCATACATCCGGCGCCGGGCGATGCGGCACCTCGAGAAGGGGCGCGTCGTCATCTTCGCGGGTGGCACCGGCAACCCCTTCTTCACGACGGACACGGCCGCGGCGCTGCGGGCGGTGGAGATCGAGGCCGACGTGCTGCTCATCGCGAAGAACCGCGTGGACGGCGTGTACGACGCGGACCCGCGGAAGGTGCCAAACGCGCGGCGATTCGCCCAATTGTCGTACATGGACGCGATCAGCCGCCGGCTGGAGGTGATGGACACCACGGCGCTGACGCTGTGCATGGAGAACAGGCTGCCCATTCGCGTGTTCGACGTGGCCTCGCCGGACGGCATCGTCGAGGCGGCGCGGGGCGACGGCATCGGGACGTCGGTCGGAGAGGCTGAGTCGGTGCTGGCATAGGGGCCCTCACCCCCAGCCCCTCTCCCTCGTGGGGGAGAGGTGAGCGCAGCCGTTGGAGGCTGTGCCGCATCGAACGAGGCAGAGGTACCATGGGCCGGTTGGAGGAGTCTGAAGGATGATCGAGGAGACGCTAAAGGACGCTGACCACCGCATGCAGAGCGCGGTGGGGGCGCTGGACCGCGAGATGAACGCGATCCGCACGGGACGGGCGCGCCCGGCGCTGGTCGAGTCGTTGAAGGTGGAGTACTACGGGACGCCCACGCCGCTGAACCAGATGGCGACCATCAACGCGCCCGAGCCCCGGATGATCACCATCCAGCCGTTCGACAAGACGCAGCTCGGCACTATCGAGAAGGCGATCCTGAAGAGCGACCTGGGGCTGACGCCGACGAATGACGGCAACATCATCCGGCTGGTCATCCCGGCGCTCACGGAAGACCGCCGCAAGGAGCTGGTGAAGCAGGTGCACAAGAAGGCCGAGGAGGCGCGCGTGGCCGTGCGCAACGTGCGGCGCGACTCGCTGGACCACCTGCGGAAGGCGCAGCACGACAAGACGATCACCGACGACGACGAACGCCGGGCACAGGATCGGCTCCAGAAGATCACGGACCGGTACATCGCCGAGGTCGACAGTCACGGCCTGGCCAAGGAGAAGGAGCTTCTCGAGGTTTGAGGGACTAGGGGCCAGGGACAAGGGAGCAGGGAATAGTCCCCGCCCCACTCGTCGCGGAGAACCAGACTTCGAGCACGATTGCATGGCACCACGACTGCTGCGGCGCTCCAAGACCGAGACGAGGGCGAAGGCATCGCCGAACGGTACGCGGCCGTCGCACGTTGAGCAGCCTGCGCGGCCGAAGCGCCCGGCCCACGTACCCCGGCACGTGGCCATCATCATGGACGGCAACGGGCGGTGGGCGAAGGAGCGCGGACTCTCGCGCCAGAAGGGGCACCGGGCGGGCGCGGAGAACATCCGCCGCGTGATCCGGGGCATGGGCGAGCGTGGTGTCGAGGTGCTGACGCTGTACGCGTTCTCGACGGAGAACTGGACGCGGCCCCGCACGGAAGTGAGCGCCCTGATCCGGCTGATCCCACGCTTCCTGAAGAGCGAACTCAAGGAGCTGCACGAAAACGGCGTGCGGCTGGTGCACATCGGCGACCTGCAGGCGCTGGACGAGAAGATCCGCAGGCAGGTCGAGGACGCGATCGAGCTGACGAAGGACAACAGGCGCATGACGGTGGCGCTCGCCTTCAACTACGGCGGGCGCGCGGAGATCGTCGAGGCGGTACGGCGGATCGTCGCGGAGAAGACGCCAGCCGGGCGCATCGACGAGGCGCTGTTGTCGTCGCACCTGTACACGGCGGCTATCGGCGACCCGGACCTCATCGTGCGGACGGCGGGCGAGATGCGGCTCTCGAACTTCCTGCTGTGGCAGGCGGCGTACGCGGAGTTCTACTCGACCCCGGCCTACTGGCCCGATTTCGACGGCGAGGAGATGGACCGGGCGCTGGAGGCGTACGCGCGGCGCGTGCGTAAGTTCGGCGCGGTGGAGCCGAAGGCCGTGCGGAACGGCACGAAACCCTCGAAGTGAGTCAGCGGTGTTAGGGCAGCGCGTGGCCAGCGCGGCCGCCGGCATCCCGGTCATCCTGGTGCTGATCTGGTTCGGCGGGCCGTGGTACCTGGCGGCAGTGTGCGCGGCGCTCGCGGTGGCGTCCGTCGAGTATCAGCACGCGCAGGGGCGGCGGTGGCTGGACCCGGTGGGCTTGCTGATCGCGGCGATCGTCGCCGGGATCGCCGTGGGCGCGCACATCGGGCGGATGGAGTGGCTGCTGTGGCTGGCGGCGGGCGCGGTGATACCGGCGCTGGCCGTCGCCGTGAATCCGGTCGACGAGGAGCTGCCGCGGGCGGTGGCGTGGACGGTCGGCGGCGTCGCGTACCTGGGGGTGCTGGGCAGCACGCTGGTGATGCTGCGGCAGGTGGAGTTCGACGGGCGCGACTGGGTGTACGTGGCCGTGCTGGGCACCTTCGCGACGGACACAGGCGCGTTCTTCATCGGCCGGGCGATCGGCAAGAACCTGTTGGCGCCGACGATCTCGCCGAAGAAGACGGTCGAGGGGTTTCTCGGCGGCTGGATGACGGGGTTCGCGGCGGTGGTCGCGGCGGCGTACGTCTTTCGCGGGAGCAGCGACCTGGCGTTCGAGCCGTGGCACGTCGTGGTGCTGGGGCTGACGCTGCCGGTGGCGGCGGCGGTGGGAGACCTCGTGGAGTCTGCGATGAAGCGCGCGCGTCACATCAAGGACGCGAGCGAGCTGATCCCGGGGCACGGTGGGGTGTTGGACCGGCTGGACTCGATCCTGTTCACGTTTCCGACGGTGTTCTTGTTTGTGGAGTACGTGATCACAAGGGGTTAGGGGCTAGGGACAAGGGACAAGGGACAAGGGGTCGCTGGTCGCTGGTCGCTGGTCGCTGGTCGCTGGTCGCTGAGGGATAAGCAAAGTGTCTCGGACAATCGTCGCTACATTCAGCGTGTTCTCGCTGCTCGCGGTCGCGCTAGCCACGTATCTCTGGCTGAACCGAAGCCACAGTGAGTGGTCACTCGATGTTACCAACTCCACATCGCATTTGATCATGGTCGGAGCGACGAGAGGGCCGATGAACGAGGGGACTGGCTTCGGCTTCCTGGAGCCGTCTCAACGGCGAGTCATCGTGCTTAGCCGTCAGTCTCAACCGCCGGAGAACGTCGGAATCTTCTTCGATCCTCAACGGGACGAAGCAGGCAACCCCGATCTTGATCCCCTCACTACGTTCATCTCCTGTTCTTGGCGCGAACTAAAGTCGCGAGAGCCTCTGAGCGTCCAAGATTCGGGGCAGCTCTGCGAGAATCTGGGCTCCCTCCGCAGCCCCTGAGAGCGCAAGGCAAGCGACCACCTATACTGTGATCCGATGGCTGTAACACCCATTCGCGTCGCTGTCCTGGGGTCCACGGGGTCCATCGGGCGGCAGACGCTCGACGTCATACGACAGCTTCCGGGCCGTTTCCGCGTCGTCGGACTGGCCGGGGGCAACAACACCACCCTCCTGGAAGACCAGTGCCGCGAGTTCAAGCCGAACGTCGTCTGCTGCACCGACAACACGCAGCACATGGCGATTAAGGCCGCGGCGGGGCCGAAGGCGCGCTGGGCGCCGCTGGAGGAGATGGCCGCGCATCCCGACGTCGATGTCGTCGTCGTGGCCACGGTGGGCGCGGCGGGGCTGGGAGCGACGCTGGCGGCGTTGCGCGCGGGGAAGGCCGTCGCGCTGGCCAACAAGGAAGTGCTGGTGATGGCCGGGCACCTCGTTACGGCCGAGGCGGAGCGCGGGCGCGGCGAGCTGCGGCCGGTCGACAGCGAGCACAGCGCGATCTGGCAGTGCCTGTGGGGCGAGGACATCGCCTCGGTCGAGAAGATCATCCTGACGGCGTCCGGCGGGGCGTTCCGCGACCGGCCCGTGCGCGAGCTGGACCGCGTGACGCCGCGCGAGGCGCTGAAGCACCCGACGTGGGACATGGGGCGCAGGGTCACCATCGACTCGGCGACGCTGATGAACAAGGGGTTCGAGGCGATCGAGGCGCGGTGGCTGTTCAACGTGCCGATGGACCGCATCGAGGTGGTGATGCACCGTGAGAGCATCGTGCACTCGCTGGTGGAGTTCGCGGACGGGAGCGTGAAGGCGCCGCTGGGGGAGCCGGACATGCGGCTGCCGATCCAGTGCGCGCTGACGTACCCGGAGCGGCTGGCCTCGGGCGGCGTGCCGCGGCTGAACCTGGCGCGGACGAAGGCGCTGCACTTCGAGGCGCCGGACCTTGGCCGCTACCCCTGCCTGCGGCTGGCGCTGGAGACGGGGGCGAAGGGCGGGTCGTGGCCGGCGGTGCTGGCGGCGGCGGACGAAGTGGCGGTGGAGCAGTTCGCC
>JACRBR010000263.1 GCA_016213125.1 Chloroflexota bacterium
GCGCGCTCGATGCCCAGCGCATCGAGCAGTCCCCGGAGGTCGTCGCAGTGGGCAGCGCGGTTCGGACCGTCCGGGAGGTCCGGCGAGCGGTAGAAGCCGCGGTGGTCGAACACGATCACGCGATAGCGGCGGGCGAACACCGGGACCTGCTGCCACCAGGACAGCGCGTTGCCGTCCGCCCCGTGCGCGAGGATGAGCGGCTCGCCCTCGCCGTACGATTCGTAGTACAGGTTGATTCCGTTGACGGCTGCGTAGCTCATCGACCACCCGCGGGATATGTTGGCCCGACTCTACGACGGGGCGGCGAATGGGCCAACGGGCCGTACGGCCCCGAGCGCGATCGATGTGTTGGCGAGCACGGCCAACGGTACCGCGACGGATACGGAGCGTCCTCTTGCATCCACGAGATGTACAACCCGCACCACCACGTGGCGCGCCGACTGAGACGATTCCGGTTGCGGTACGCTGGGGGCGAGGGGTCGCTCGCTAAGGCTCGCGGTACCGGTCGTCGCAAGGAGCCTGACGGTTTATTCCGGGGTCAGCAAAAGCGCGGAGCGGTCGGCGCTTTGGGGGGCGACCAGACGGGAGCGAGCTGGCGTGCGCGTGTGAGGAAGCCCGCCGAAGGGCTGACGGCGGGAATGTCGGTGAGCAGCCCTGGAGAGGTCCGAATGGGCGCTTTGGCCGTCCCGGGGACCCTCGTTATAGCAGTGCGGGCTGGGGCCACGGCTGGCAGGAGGCGCGGGGCGGTTGCCTTGGCGCTCCGGCCGGTTTGGGATGCTTGGCCTTGAACAATTTGAGGACGTTGTGGACGGTGCAGAGGACGCTCCACTCCGATTCCACCGCAGTCTGACCTCGTCTCAAGAACTGGCGGAAGCCGCGAGCGCCCTTGATCTGGCCGAAGACGGGTTCGACTGTCTGCTTGCGCAGCTTGTAGATCATCTTGCCTTCGGCGCTGGAAAGCCGGTCGCGCATGATGTTGCGCTGGAGCTGACGGCCCGTGGCGCGTTTCGCCGCCGGGTCGGCGTCGGGGGGCTCGTCCCGGTGATAGCGGCGCATGGCGACGAGCGCAAGGATGTCTGCTTCGGCCAGGGCGGTAAAGTTGGCTTCGGAGGCATAGCCGGCGTCGGCACTGAGTTCGTTGGGGAAGTGGGCGGTGTTGTCGTGGATCTGCTGAAGCATGGGCACCAGGCGCTGGACATCGGGCGGGGCGTTGGAGACCTCGCAGGCGACGATTACCTGGTGTGCGGCATCGACGGCGGCCTGGGCGTTGTAGCACTGCTGGAAGCCGTCGGTGGTGCTCATGATGCGTGACTCGGGGTCGGTGAAGTTGGTCTGCGCGCGGTCCGGGACGACCGCTTGCTCCGGGTCCTTGCCCTTCTCTGCCGCCCTCCGGCGGAAGCTCTCTTCCAGCCGCTGCTTGCCGGCACGAATCTTCTCGAGGCGCCGCTTGGTCTCCCGCAGTTCCGGCGGCATGCTCCAGCCATCGTCGTGCGGACCATGGACGGCGTCGTCCTCCTCGTCCTGGCGTCGCCCTTCGCCGAGAAGACGCTCCACTTCGGCGGCCAGTTCCGGCTCTTTCCGCACCATCCGCCCGTAGCTCATCGCCTTGTGCTTGGAGGCGTTGGCCCGCATTTTCGTGCCGTCGAGGCTGATGTGCCCCAGGCGCACGAGCCCGGCTTCCTGGCAGAGAAGCAGGACTTGGACAAAGAGGTCCTTGAGCTCCTTTGTAAACCGCTGGCGGAACTCGCAAATCGTATGGTGGTCGGGGGTCGCCCGGCCTGCCAGGTAGATGAACGAGACATCGCGCGCGCAGGCCTCGGCCAGTCGCCGGGACGAGTAGATGCGCCGCGCCCCGCCGTAGAGATACAACCCGACCATCAGCTCCGGATGGTACGGTGGCCGCCCCCGCTCCGCTCGGTAGACGTGATGAAAGGCGCTGAGGTCGAGTTGCCCGACGACATCGCGGATGAAGAAGACCGGATCGTCTGCGGGAATGACCTCAGCAAACGACGGCGGCAGAAGGGCCGCCTGATCGGGTGCGTACTGCCGATAATCCCTCATGCCCGGAAATGCTCAGCCGACTATGCCTTATACTCCACTAAACCGGCAGGCTCCTAGCGCCGGTACCGGCCCGAGGCGCTCGTGACTCATGCGGCGTGTCGTCTGGCGCTGTTCGCCCTTGGGTCGATTCTACCCTCAATCGCCTGCCGACGAGCGAGAGCCAATGCTGCCCGCGACGACGCTGCGCCATCGAGGCCGCACCCCCACCCCGGCCCTCCCCTGCCGCGGCGGGAGAGGGAGCCACGATGTGGGGCGAAAAGACGTTGAGCCGCACATCGGCGGTGGCGCCCATGCCCAGAACCTTCGGGCGCGCGAGGACGCGGGGGCGTATTATGCGCCACCAACCCAGACTCAACGAGGA
>JACRBR010000270.1 GCA_016213125.1 Chloroflexota bacterium
ACCGAAGATCGCCGACTACCCGTTCACCACGCTGGAGCCGGTGCTGGGAGTTGTGGAGGCGGGATACGACTCGTACGTCATGGCCGATCTGCCAGGCCTCATCGAGGGCGCGCACGAAGGACATGGGCTGGGACTGGAGTTCCTGCGGCACGTGGAGCGCACGCGGCTGCTGATCCACGTCGTGGACGCGTCCCAGCCGGACCCGGCACACGACATCGCCGTGATCGATCATGAGCTGAGATCGTACAACGAGGACCTCTCGGGAAGGCCACAGATCCTGGCCTTCAACAAGATGGACGTGCCGGAGGCCGCCATCCGCAAAGAGGAGCTCCAGGCGCTGGCGAACCAGCTGGGCCGCCCCTGTGCGTTCACTAGCGCGGCCGGACGCGAGGGGACCGCAGATCTGGCGAAGGCCGCGTTCGAGATGCTGCAACGTATCCGCGAGGATGAACCCGCTGAGGAGGCAGGCGCCGATGCGGAGATCCTGAGGCCGCGCCCGAGGGGCCCAAGGTTCAGCATCGAGCGCGAAAACGGGGCCTGGCGCGTGGTTGGGGACCAGCCGGTGGTGCTGGTCGAGATGCTGGCGCTCCAGTCCGATGAGTCGCGGGCGGAGGCGATGCGCCGGTTGGGCCGCATGGGAGTGGTGGGAGCGCTGCGGCGAGCCGGGGTAAAGGAGGGCGACCCCGTCCGGTTTGGTGACATCGAGCTGCGCTGGGAGGAACCGTGAGCCGCCACGCAAAATCAACCGGACGCGGCACATGAAAGTGGGCATTCTCGGTGGAACCTTCGACCCTGTGCACGTCGGGCACCTCGCGCTGGCGGAGGCGGCGCTGTGGCACTTCGGGCTCGACCTGGTGCTGTTTGTGCCGGCGAGCCAGCCATGGCGAAAGACCCGGGAGATCACGTCGGCTGAGCACCGCCTGGCTATGCTGCGGCTCGCACTGGCCGGCAAAGAGCGGTTCGCCATCAGCGACGTGGAGCTGCGACGATCCGGGCCGACGTACACCGCCGACACGCTCGACGATCTCGCCGGAGAGCGCCTCGATGACGAGTTCTGGTTCATCGCCGGGGCCGACGCCCTGGCGGATCTGCCGAACTGGAAGGATCCCGAGCGCATAGCCCGCCATGCGATCCTCGCGGCCGCCCCCCGAAACGGCGCGGACATCGAGCGGGCAATCGCGGCCGTCCCGGCCCTCGCCGGGCGCATCGAACCGTTCCCGCTATCCCGGATCGATGTCTCCTCGACCGAGATCCGCCGCCGCGTCGCTGCGAGCGAACCCATCGACACGCTCGTGCCGCCCGGCGTTGCCGCGTACATCACGCAGCATGGCCTCTACCGCTAGCAGCGAACCCCGTTACCATTGCCCGGATGACCGACGAGAAGCGACTGACTGGCGAGTAGTGGCGGGCCATGGAACTGAAGTTCGAAGCCATCATCGGCTACAGCACCAACGACGCCGAAGAGGCGGCGCACTTCTTCGAGCATACCCTCGGCCTCACGCTAGGCGCCGAGGATGCCGGCGTGCGCTTCTACCAACTCGGCGATGGCACGACGCTCATGGTGGACGTCACCGGAAGGGCAGCCGGCACTCCGCCGTACATGCTCTTCAGCACCGCGGACGTTGTCGCGGCCGCGGAGTATTTCCTGGAGCGAGGCGCAGCGGTCCGCGAACTGCCCTGGGCCCAGGGCGCGGGCTTTCTGGCGTCCACGCCGGAGGGACACACCGTGGCGGTGATTTCCGCCGAGGCCCTGGAGCAGGGCGCGTAGCCCCCTTTGGACACATCCACGGCCAGGGGGCGGATTCTGCCCTGAGTCCGTGTCAATTGCGCAATTGTTAAGGCCGCTTTATACTCGCGGCACTTCAGACGGGGCGAAGGATCGCTTCGTCATGTCCGGCCCAGGGTGGGCGGCGGGGCCCGTGCGACACAAACGCGCGGGCACGGAGGCGGTCGAGGATGGACATCACCAGCTTTCCCAAGTGCCAGAAGTGCAAGGCGGGCGATCTCGTCCCGCTGTCCGACTTCGGCTCCCAGGGCGCGGCGATTCACTACAAGGCGTGGGCCTGCACCAACCCGGAATGCGGCTTCAACATCAAGATCCGCAACGGAGACCTGTACGTCGACGAACCGATCGCCAGCGGCGCCATGCACAGCCCCCGCGCGCGCTGATTCCTGCGACGCATAACCTTCGACTCCGGGCGCGTTGCGCCGTCTTTCGGCTCGCGCATCGCTGTTAGACTGACGGCCGGAGCGATGACGATAGACCTCCCCCGACCTGCCATGCCGTCGCGCGGCGCGTTCGACCACGTCGAATATGAGCCGCCGCTTCCCGTGCGCCTCCCATCGCCGGGCAGGCGTACCAGCGCCCGGCGCTTTCTGCGGTCCGCCGTGACGGTGGCCCGGTATACGGGACCGGAGGCGGTGCGCTACGTGACGGGCCGCGGGAATGGTTACAACCCGGTGGCACGCGCGCTCCGGCTGGCCAGCGGCGACCTCGGGGCGACGTACGTGAAATTCGGGCAGTTCGTCGGCTCGGCGCCGGACATCGTGGGCCACTCCATCGCGGCCGAGTTCCGGAGCTGCCTCGACACTGGTCCGGCGATCCCCTTCGCGGACGTTCAGCGGATCATCGAAGAGGATCTCGGCCGTCCCCTCCGGGACATCTTCGCCAGCATCGACGAGCAGCCCATCGCCGCCGCCTCCATCGCCGCGGTTCACCGCGCCCGTCTCCATTCCGGCGAGGACGTCGCCGTGAAGGTGCTGCGGCCCGGCATGGAGCTGATCGTGGCCACGGACCTGGGTGTGATGACGCTGCCCGTGCGGATCGCGGCCAAGCAGGGGTTGGACCGGGCCATGGACCTGCTGGGGTTCCTGGTCGGACTGCGAGAGCAGGTGGCGGAGGAGCTGGATCTGCGCAACGAAGCGCGGTCCATGCGGGCGTTCCGCACTGTGCTCTCAGAGCTGCACCTCGACTTGCTGGTCGTCCCGCGCGTGCACGACGAGTTCTCGTCGCGCCGCGTCCTGACGATGGAGTACCTGGACGGCGTCCCCCTCGACGCGCTTGACGACATCGAGACCATGGGGCACGACCCCAGGCCCTACGTAAAACAGCTCCTGCAAGCCTGGATCCTGACGGCGGACCGCTTCCGCGCCTTCCATGCCGATATCCACGCCGGCAACCTGCTCATGCTGCGCGAGGGCCGCCTCGGCATGCTGGACTGGGGCATCGTCTGCCGTCTCGACCCGGGGAACCACGGTCTGGTCCACGGCATCCTTCGCGCCGCCATCGGCGAAGAGGACGCGTGGGACACGCTGGGCGATCACTTCATGCGGGTCCAGGGCCAGAGCCTCGTCGACGGCTTCGGCCTGACCGAGGAGCAGGCCCGCAAGCTTTTGCGCAACCTGGTGGAGCCCATCATCACCCAGCCGGTCGGCGAGGTGAGCATATCCGCGTTGTTTGGCACCCCGGACGACGCCGTCTTTCTCGCGACCGGCCACGCGCCGGTGAAGCGGTCGATCGCCGACCGCATCCGGATGAACCGCCGTGTTGCCCGCACCAACCGCATGAAGATCCGCAACGGCGTACCGGAGGACCCCACCCAGCGCGCCGCCTTCCTCGCCGCCAAGCAGCTCGTCTACCTCGAGCGCTACTGGAAGCTCTACCTCCCCGAAGAACCCCTCCTCGGCGACCACGCCTTCATCCGCTCCGTCCTCAATCCTGGGCAGCAGCGCCAGTAGCGGCGGAGCTTTAGCTCCGCACGGTGCCGTTTTGGTGTCACGGCTACATGCGTCAGCGCCATCTATCACCACGCCAACAAGCGCTCTTCTCCTTTGCCCGTTGCTGTTTGTAGTTTGCCGTGACTTTCCCCTTAGCCGTTCCCCGCGGTGCCCGCTACCATTCCCAGCACTGCCACCCACCCGTAGGGGCGCAGCAGGCTGCGCCCTCCCCGAGAGGCCACCATGCCCGACATCATCGACATTGATCTCGAACGCGAGCTATACGGCCGCGAACACTGCTCGCGCGCCCTCACCACCGCCGCGAGGGCCGCGGGGCCGCGCCCCCACCCTCTCGCCGGCGACGTCGCACACTACGCCCCAGATCTCGTCGTCGACGTCAAACACATCAAGCTCGAGATCACCATCGACCCGAAGGCGATGTCCGTCGCCGGCACCACCACCCACACGGTCGTCGCCATCAACGACGGGGTCCGGCAGGTTGTCTTCGACGCGGTCGAAATGACCATTAAGAAGGTCACCGTAGCCGGCAAGCTCGCGAAGTTCGACTACAGCGACCCCGTGCTCCGCGTCGATGTCCCCCGCATGAAGGCCGGTGCCCAGATCCAGGTGGCGATCACCTACGCCGCCAGACCGCGCCGCGGCCTCTGGTTCACCGCCCCCGACAAGGACTACCCGAAGAAGCCGCTGCAAGCGTGGACCCAGGGCCAGGACGAGGACTCACGCCACTGGTACCCCTGCATCGACTTCCCCAACCACCAGCAGACCACCGAGGTCGTCGTCACTGTCCCGGCCCGGATGATCAGCATCGGCAACGGCGAGCTGAGATCCATCCGCACCAACAAGAACGGCACCAGGACCTACCACTGGCACTGCTCGACGCCTCATGTCACCTACCTGCTGAGCCAAATCGTCGGCGCCTTCGCCGAGGTCGAGCACGACTGGAAGGGCGTGAAGGTCCAGTACTACGGGCCGAAGGGCCGCGAGGCCGACCTCGAGCGCACGCTGCAGCGCACCCCGCAGATGCTGCAGATACTCAGCGACGCCACCGGATTGAAGTACCCCTACTCGCGCTACGCCCAGACGTTTGTCGCCGACTTCATCTTCGGCGGCATGGAGAACATCACCGCCACCACCCTCACCGATACCTCGCTGCTCGACAAGCGCGCTTGGCTGGATTCCGACGCCGACGGCCTCCTGGCGCACGAGCTGGCGCACCAGTGGTTCGGCGACCTGCTGACCTGCCGCGAATGGTCGCACGCCTGGCTCAACGAGGGCTTCGCGACGTATTTCGAGGCGCTGTTCACCGAGGCCGCCAAGGGCGACGACGAGTTCCGCTACGAGCTGTACCAGAACGCGCAGATCTACATGGGCGAGGACAGCGCCCGCTACCGTCGCCCCATCGTCCACAACGTCTACCACGAGCCCATCGACCTGTTCGACCGTCACCTGTACGAGAAGGGCTCGCTCGTCCTCCACATGATCCGCACCGTCCTCGGCGACGACCTCTGGCGGAAGGCCATCCACCACTACGTCGCGACGCGCAGAAACACGAACGTCACCACGTCCGACTTCCAGCGGGCCATCGAGCAGGCCACCGGCCGCAACATCGACTGGCTCTTCGACCAGTACGTCTTCAAGGGCGGCCATCCCGCGTTCAAGCTCGCGTTCGAGTGGGATGACGCCGCGAGGCAGGCGAAGCTCAACGTCCAGCAGACGCAGGACGAGAAGGAGTCGTCGATCTTCCGGCTCCCTGTCGTCGTCGACTTCACCGTCGACGGCAAGAAGCACGAGTTCACGGTGCAGATCGCCGAGAAGGTGCACAACTTCTACTTCACACTGCCTGGCAAGCCGCAGGTGGTCCGCTTCGACCCCGGCCACAACTACCTGAAGACGGTCGACTTCAAGCGCGGCAAGGATCTCCTGCTCTACCAGCTCAAGAACGACGCCGACGCCGTTGGCCGTATCGACGCCGCGAAGGAGTTGGCGAAGCTGGCTACGCAGGATGCCGTCGACGCGCTCAAGCAGGCGGTGCTGAAGGACAAGTTCTGGGGCGTGCAGAGCGAGTCCGCTCGCGCCCTCGGCGGCATGCGCAGCGAGATCGCACGCGATGCTCTCCTCGCCTGCATCGCCGTCAGGCACCCGAAGGCCCGCCGCGGCGTCGTCGCCGCCCTCGGCCAGTTCCGGCACGACGAGAAGGTGGCGGCCGCGCTCGAGGCCATCCTCCGCAAGGGCGATCCCTCGTACTACGTGGAGGCCAACGCCGCCCAGTCGCTCGGCCAGACCCGCACCGCGAAGGCCTTCGACGTCCTGTCCAGAGTCGCGATGAAGAAGGAGTCGCAGAACGACGTCATCCGCTCGCAGGCGCTGCTCGGCTTCGCCGATCTCAAGGACGAACGCGCGCTGGCTATTGCCCTCGAGTGGACGAAGCGAGGCAAGTCCAACCCCGTTCGCGGTGCGGCGACCATCGTGCTTGGTCGCCTGGGCCAGCTCAGCGACAGGGCGAAGGACCAGGCCTACGACCGCCTCGTCGAGCTCCTCTCCGACGAGTGGCTACGCGTCCGGCTCAACGCCATCGCCGCCCTCGTCGAACTCAAGCAGACGAAGGCCATCGCCGAGCTCGAGCGCACGCGCGCGCGCGACCTCGACGGCCGCGTCATCCGCACCGCGCGCGAGGCCATCCAGCGCCTCCGCGAGGGCGCCGACAAGGGCGAAGAAGTGAAGAAGCTCCGCGACGACGTTGAGAAGCTCCAGGAAGAGAACCGCGGCCTGAAGGATCGCCTGGAGAAGCTCGAGTCGCGCCTGCCGTCAGCCACGAAGAAGTCCGCCGCGAAGAAAGTCGCCGGGAAGTCCTCCCGAAAGGCTCCTACACGACTGGCAGGGCGGCGTGAAGCGCGTCCTAAGCGCGCCGCTGCCGCCCGCTCCCGCTGATCCGCGCGCGGCGCTACACGGGCACGCCTTCGATCACCCGGAACCCCGAAGGCGTTGGAATCGCGCGCTCCAGCCG
This sequence comes from Chloroflexota bacterium, assembly GCA_016213125.1. Classification (GTDB taxonomy): domain Bacteria; phylum Chloroflexota; class Dehalococcoidia; order DSTF01; family JACRBR01; genus JACRBR01. The sequence goes on from JACRBR010000270.1 coordinate 6,743, forward strand.
GAACCCGCCAGCGGCGAACAACTCGCGCCACTCCGCTTCAGTCCGTTCCCGTCCATCCGGCGCCACCAGCATGTTCAGGTCGCTGAACTTCGTCTGCGGGTCCTCGTTCGGCGGCCCGACAACGCGCTCGATCACCAGCAGCATCACGCCCGACGAGGTGGCCTTCCGGCATACGCGCAGGATCTCTGCCGCCCGATCGTCCGTGTAATCGTGCAGGATGCTCTTCATGATGTATGCGTCCGCGCCCGGCGGCACTGTCTCGAAGAAGCTGCCCGCCACGACAGCGCACCGGTCGTCGACTCCCGCCCTGGATAGCTCAGCAGGCGCTCCCGATACGACGTGCTCCTGGTCGAACAGGATCCCTTTCGAGTGCGGACAGCGCTGCAGAATGTGCGCCAGCAGCGCCCCATTCCCGCCGCCGACGTCCGCGATCGTCCCGAACCGTGAGAAGTCGTACGACGAAAGCAACGCTATCGTCTGCGACCCCGTAAGCGATGCCATCGCGGCGTTGAACAGATCGTTTTCCCGCGGACGCTCCGACCGGTACGACCACACGTCCGTGCCGTACAACGCCTTGAAGGCATTCTCGCCCGTGCGCACGCTGTGCAGCAGGTTCGACCATGCGTTCCAGTAGTACGGCGCCCCCATGTGCCGCACCCAGCCTGCGATCGATCCCGGCGCGTCTCGACGCAACCCCTGCCCCAGCTGCGTCATCGAAAAGTGCCGGCCCGGATGTTCGTGCAACACTCCCACGCTCGCCAGCGCCCGTAACAGCCGGTACAGCGCGTCCTCGTGTGCCTCGGCCGCCGCGGCGAGTTCGCCTACGCTTACCTCCATGTCGCCAATCAGGTCGGCGATCCCCAGCTCGGCCGCGACAGCCAGCGCCTGCGAGACCTGGTATCCGTTCACCATCCGCACCAGATCCGCTGGCGTGCTGCCAGTCTGAGTCGTCATCGGGTCCTCCTTCGCTGAGCACGTGCCCTCCGCTCAGGTTGCTCCTCCACATCGCGCATTGGCAAGGCGGGGCGTTCGTCGTGGATCTAGCCGTGACTTTGCTGTGCGAAGTTGTGCTCAAAGAGCCCTACGTGATCTGCCAGCCCCCGGCGCTACCGCCCGATGATGGCGGGCTGATCATAATGCCAACAAATGATCAAGCGCGTTGATCTATTGTCGCTTGACAACCCCAAACCTATACTTCGACCCAAATGGTTACACAGGTGAGCGCAATGAAAGTCACGTGTCTCCAGGAAAACCTGGCCCGCGGGCTCGGGATCGTCGGCCGGGCTGTCGCGGTACGCAGCACCCTGCCGATCACATCCAACGTCCTCATCTCCACCGAGCACGGCCGCATCAAGCTGGCCGCCACCAACCTCGATATCGCTCTCTCCTGCTGGATCGGCGGACAGATCGAGGATGAAGGCGCGATCACTGTTCCGGCTCGGCTGCTGCAGGACTTCGTGAACTCGCTTCCGGCAGAGAAGATCGATCTGACGCTGGCCCCGCGCTCGCGCCAACTCAAGCTGGTCTGCGCGCGCAACGAGGCAACGATCGGCGGCATGGACGCGGACGACTTCCCACCCATCCCGCCCGTCGAAGGCGACACCTTCGAGCTCGATGCAAAGACGCTGCGCGAGGCGATCGCGCAGGTGGTGTTCTCCGCCGCCACCGACGACTCGCGGCCGGTCCTCACCGGCGTGGACTTGGCGGTCGAGGGGGATGAGCTGACGCTCGTCGCGTCCGACGGCTTCCGGCTGGCCGTGCGCCACCTGAAGCTCAAGAAGAAGGCTGGCGAGCGGCAGGAAGTGATCGTGCCGGCGAAGGCGCTGGCCGAGCTGAACCGTCTCCTCCAGGACCAGGAAGACCCGGTAGCGATGACCTTCAACACCAAGAAGACGCAGGTGCTCTTCCGCCTGAAGGACGTCGAGCTGGTCGCCCAGCTCATACAGGGCACCTTCCCAGACTACAGCCGCCTCATCCCGAAGGAGTGGGGCTCCCGGGCCGTTGTCGAGGTGCGCGATTTCCTGCAGGAGACGAAGATCGCCTCCATCTTCGCGCGCGACGGCAGCGGCATCGTCCGCATCACCTTCGAGGGCGGCGAAGACGCGGGCCCCGGCCAGATGACCGTCTCCGCACGCGCCGAGGAGATCGGGGACAACGAAGGCAAGCTCGACGCGCAGGTGGAGGGCGAGCCGTCGAAGATCGCCTTCAACGGCCGCTACCTGCAGGACGTGCTGCAGGTGCTCGATGGCGGGCGCGTCGCGCTGGAGACCACCGGCCCGTCGCAGCCCGGCGTCATCCGCCCCGTCGACAACGACCAGTACATCCACGTCGTCATGCCCATGTTCGTCCAGTGGTGAGATAGCAGGCCTCACCCTTCGACTCAGCGGAGATTTCCTTGAGTCTGACCGAAGAAATCGCGAGCAGTCGAGCAACCATACATACCGATGGATATCCGATGTCGATCGGTGAATTACTCAATCTCTACAGAGACAATGAACTGGATATTCACCCGGAATTTCAGCGCTTCTTTCGCTGGACGCTTTCACAAAAGTCTCGATTGATCGAGTCCCTTCTGCTTGGTATTCCGCTGCCCTCGATATTTGTCTCGCAGCGCAGAGATGGCGTTTGGGATGTCATCGACGGTGTGCAGCGCCTTTCGACAATATTCCAGTTCATTGGTGTCCTGCGAAACGAGACAGGGGACCTGGTTCCTCCGTTGGTATTGAGCGCTACGAAGTACTTACCTTCCCTCGAGGGACGCGTTTGGGAAGACGAGGAGCATCCGGAAAGGGACTTGGGTAGAGACCACCAGCTCATCGTCAAGCGTTCAAAAATCGATGTAAAGATTGTCCTTCGTGAGAGTGATGAGCAGAGTAAGTACGAACTCTTCCAGCGCCTGAACACGGGTGGCTCGCCACTGTCGGATCAAGAGTTGCGCAACTGCATCATCATCACGATCAATGGTGACTTCTACAGATGGATTAACGAGCTCGCCCACTACCAGCCGTTTCAAGACTGCATCTCCGTATCAGAGCGACTCCGCGACGAGCAATATGACCTAGAGTTGGTTACGCGATTCCTAGTGCTGCGCAACAAACCGGATGAGGAGCTACGGCAGGTAGGAGAGATTGGAGACTACCTGACCGACAGAATCGTCGAGATGGCGCAAGACGAGGCCTACCAACGAGAGGTAGAGGAGCGTGCTTTCAAGGCGACGTTCGACTATCTAGCCCGTTGTCTCGGAGACGACAGCTTCCGTCGATACGACGCTCAACGACAGAAGTTTCGTGGACCTTTCCTTATCTCAGCGTTTGAATTCATAGCTCTGGGAATCGGACGCCATTACCAAGACTTCGGAGAAGGTAGGGACCCTGAGGTTGTCGCAGGAATAGTAAAGACTGCCTGGGCGGATCCCGCGCTGACAAATCACATTGGCTCGGGCGTCAGAGCCTCGTCGCGGATCCCATATACGATCCCGCTGGGAAGAGCACGTTTTGCGGCATGAAACTCCGAACCCTCGATCAAGTCACCACGGCGATCGATGACGACTTGGCTTGGCGAAAACGAGAGCTAACCACTGCCAAGTTCCTGTGGGAAGGTGCGCGGGAAAAGGAGCGCGATGTAGCGCTGCGCGCAGCTGCGGTTCTTGCGTACGCCCATTGGGAAGGATTCGTCAAAGAGGCAGCCAGAGTCTTCCTCAACTTCGTCCAATTTCAAGGCCTCGACTACTGTGACCTACAGCCAGGTGTAATAGCCTTAACCCTTAGATCTCAGTTGAAGATTGCCGAGGATGCCTCACGAGTGGCGGTCCACACATCCGTGGTTGCCTTCCTGGTTTCAGATCTCAAGCGAGCCGCGGAGATTCCTTGGGATACAGCATGTTCCGACATTGGCAATATGACCTTCCAAGCATTCGAAGACATTGCCCGTATGCTCGGGATCGATTGTTCCCGGTACGCAACCAAGGCTCGCCTGATCGACGAGCGGCTGGTTCGTACGAGGCACCTCATAGCACACGGGAAGAGAGTGCCTGTAACCGAAACCGAGGCCGCAGAGATACATGGGTTGGCCGTAAGCCTTATTGAAGACTTCAGAGTCGATTCTGAAAACGCCTTGGCGCTGGCGAGCTATCGTAGGTAAGCATCGAGCTTTGCGTGTGGAGAGGCACAGCTCCAATGGTGTCGGCTTTCTTCGAGAGAAGGCCGGGAACCCACAGCCAGGCCCTTGTGCCATCTGTCGTGCTCGCCTCATACCTTCGGCACTACCCTCGGGCCCTCCGGTCTCTGCACACTAATGGCGGAGACGAAAGGTGGCGCCCACGTGGACGACCTTGAACTACCGGCCGGGAAGTCCGGGATCCATCTTCTGCCTGACACGCGTCCGGGCTGGTGGGCGGTCGCCTTCGCCGCCACCTTTCTCGCCATCCTGCTCATCAGCGCATCACTCTCGTCGCCACCCGCCGTGACCATCGCCTTCGGCATCTTCGCCGGGGCGACGGCCTTTGCCACGATCGCGCGCCTCGGCGAGCGCTCGCTGCTGGTGTTCGCGGCGCTGCTTCCGTGCGCTTACCTCGCTGTCGCCTTTTTCGCCTGATGTCGCGCGCGCCCTGCGGACGTGTGAAGATGGTTGACGGAGCCCCTTGACGTCCGGTTGACACCTCACCTACCCGGTAGTACGATCGCCTCCTGTCGCGGCTTCCTGGCGACGCCGTCCGGCGGAGCATGTCCCCCGGCCCCGTCAATGCAAGAGGGCATGGCGAGGAGTTCTTCGCAGTCATGCGTTCGTACCGAACATGGCTGCTGCTTGCCGTCCTCGCGGTCGCGTGCCTGACGCTGCTTCCCGTCCAGCGGGCCAGACCCGCCACAGCCGCGCCCCACGCTGGACCGGCAATACTCGTCCCCGGCCGCTATATCGTCACGTTCCGCGATGCGCCCGCGGCCGACGCCTACGCCTCCGTGCTCGCCGGCAGCCCCGATGTCGCGATCGCCCATCGCTACGGCCAGGCCGTCGAGGGTTTCGCCGCCCGTCTTTCTCCCTCGATCGCCGCCGCGCTGGACGCCGACCCCGCCGTCGCCTCGATTGAGCCCGACCGCATTGTGCACAACACCGTCGAGGAGCTGCCGACCGGCGTCAACAGGATCGACGCCGAACCATCCGGCGACATCAACGCCATCGGCGCCGACACGGATGTCGACATCGCAGTCATCGACACCGGGATCCAGACCACGCACCCCGATCTGCGCGTGTCGGGGGGGTTCGCGTCGTACGGCCAGGTGATCTTCATCTTCGAGTTCTGCGGCATGACGGACTCGTTCGAGGACGGCCACGGCCACGGCACGCACGTCGCGGGCACCGCCGCGGCGCGCGACAACAACATCGGCGTTGTTGGCGTAGCGCCCGGCGCGCGGCTCTGGGCCGTGAGGGTCCTCGGCCCCGACGGTAGCGGCTGCCTCTCGGACGTGATCGCCGGCGTCGACTGGGTGACCGCGAACGCCGCGACGATCGACGTCGCGAACATGAGCATCGAGTCGTCGAACAGCCCCTCGCTCTGCACCGCCATCAACAACTCCGTCGCCGCCGGCGTGATCTACGCCGTCGCCGCCGGCAACTCCGGCATCGACGCGGCGAACACGACTCCCGCCAACTGCACCAGCGCCATCGCTACCTCCGCGGTGGCTGACTACAACGGCGCGCCCGGTGGCGGGGCCGCCCCCACCTGCGGCAGCCTGGGGGCCGACGATGCGCTCGCCTCGTTCAGCAACTACGGCGCCGTCGTCGATGTCGCAGCGCCGGGTGTCTGCATCAAGTCGACATACATCGGAAGTGGATACACTACCTTCAGCGGCACAAGCATGGCCTCCCCTCACGTGGCGGGCGCAGCGGCGCGCTTCAAGGTCGCGACGGGCTACACCGGATCCGCCAGCGCCTCCGCCGTCCTCGCGGCCATGAACGCCGCAGGATGGCTGGAGCCGCAGACCGGACCCTGCGGCTTCAGCGGCGACCCTGACGCCGCCCACGAACCGATGATCCATCCCGGCGCCGCCTGCTCCCCCGGGCAGCCCACGGCCACAACCACGCGTACGCTCACGCCGACGATGACGCCGACACCCACGAACACGCTCACGCCGACGTGGACGCCCGGCGGACCGACGATGACACCCTCGAACACCTCGACACCGACGGACACGCCGACCGTGACGCCCACCTTCACGCCGACCAGCACGCCGGTTCCCGCGGTCGCGCAGTCCATCAGCGCAGGCGGGTTCCACACCTGCGCGCTCACATCCGCCGGCGGGGTGCGCTGCTGGGGCCTCAACGACACCGGCCAGCTTGGTGACGGCACGAACACAAACGCCACCGCCCCCGTCGACGTCGTCGGCCTCAGCGGCGTGATCGCCGTGTCCGCGGGTGGCTCGCACAGCTGCGCCCTGACCAGCGCCGGCGGCGTGAAGTGCTGGGGCAAGAACGACGTGGGCCAGCTTGGGGATGGCACAAACATCAATCGCAACCTCCCGGTCGATGTCACCGGTCTCACAAATGGCGTCGCTGCGATCTCGGCCGGCGGCCTCCACACATGCGCCGTCATGACCACCGGCGCGGTCAGGTGCTGGGGCCGGAACGACCGCGGCCAGCTCGGCGACGGCACGGGCACGAACCGAAGCACACCCGTGGCCGTCTCCGGGCTCACGAGCGGAATCATCGCCGTCGACGCGGGAGGGAGCGATGCTCAGGGTGGGCACACCTGCGCCCTCGCGTCAGGCGGCGGCGTGAGCTGCTGGGGCCGCAACGACTTCGGGCAGGTCGGCGATGGCACCACCGCCGATCGGTTCGTGCCCGTGAACGTGAGCGGCCTTGCGACAGGCGCGAACGCCATCGGTGGCGGGCGGTATCACTCCTGCGCACAGACGAGCGCAGGCGGGGTGAAGTGCTGGGGCTGGAATATCGGCGGCCAACTCGGCACCGGCGGGAACACCAGCTCGACCACACCCGTAGATGTCATCAACCTGGGCAACGCGGCGGCGGGGCTCAGCGTGGGCGGCATGTACGCCTGCGTCCGGACAAACGCCGGCGGGGCGAAGTGCTGGGGCTACAACAGCTCCGCCCAGCTTGGCGATGGCAGCATCGGCAACAACCGCACCGCGCCCGTCGATGTGCTGTCCGCGCCCGGCAGCCCTCCGCTAAGTGGGGTCGTTGCGATCGCTGCAGGGGGAAGTCTCTCCATCGACGCGCACACCTGCGCCGTCACGGCCCAGGGGGTGATGTGCTGGGGCATCAACGGCGCCGGACAGGTCGGCGACGGCACCACCACTATTCGCACCACGCCGGTTGACGTCATCGGCTTCGAAGCCCCCACGTCGCCGACGCCCACACCGGTGTCCACGAGTACTGCGACCCCGTCGCCGACACAAACGCCGCCGCCCATATCGACAAACACGCCCGTCCCCACGGCCACCGATACACCACTGCCGATATCGACAAGCACCAGCACCCCGTTGCCTGCCGCCACCGACACGCCAACCGCAACCGCCACGAACACCATGCCTCCGACCTCGACTGACACGCCGGTGCCCACAGCGACGAGTACCCCGGTCCCGACATCGACGAACACACCGGCGCCGACGTCAACGGACACCGCGCAGCCCGCGGCCACCGACACACCAACGCCCACCGACACGCCGACGGCCATCCCCACGGACACCCCGACGCCCATCTCCACGGACACGCCGGTCCCCACGTCGACTGGCACGCCGGTGCCCACCGCGACGGACACGCCGCTTCCGACATCGACCCACACTGCCACCTCCACATCGACGTCTACGGCGGTCCCGACGTCGACCGATACGCCCACGATCACGCCAACGTCTGCCCCAACAGACACGGCAACCTCAACGCCGACGCCCGTTCCTCCAACACCCACGCCGACGCTACCCCCGCCGGTGATGTACTTCACGCTGCTGAACGATGGGACCGTCGGCTCGTTCGCCGCCGCAAACGAGGACATCATCGGCTGGGACGGCGCCGCCGGGTTCACGTTGCTCTTCGACGGCAGCGACGTGGGCCTGGGCGCGCTCTCCGTCGACGCCTTCGCACGGCTGAGCGCGAACCAGCTCCTGCTCTCGTTCTCCGTGCCGGGATCGGTTCCCGGGATCGCCGGCACCGTCGACGACTCGGACCTGGTGCTCTTTACGGCGTCCTCGCTCGGGAGCGTCACCACGGGCACGTTCGGCCTCTACTTCGACGGCAGCGACGTTGGCCTCTCCAACACTAGCGAGGACATCGACGCCGTCGAACTTCTGGCGAACGGACACCTGCTCGTGTCCGTCACCGGCTCGTTCCAGGCGCCCGGCGCCTCGGGTGCGGACGAGGACATCGTCGAGTTCACGCCGTCG
>JACRBR010000271.1 GCA_016213125.1 Chloroflexota bacterium
CCGGCGGTTCCGTCTGCGGGCGGTACGGTGTGAGGGCGCCGGCGTGAGCCGGGGAGTTTCGTAGGACGCTGGATTGGCTTCGCGGTCGAGTGTGGCGGCGCGTTCGGCGACAGCGACGCGGGCGAGCCGCCAGGCGAGCTCGGCCAGGCGGAGGGTGGTGTTGGTCTCTGCGGGGCCGACCGGGAGCCAGGCGAGCAGGTAGTCGTCGCGGAGGCGTTCCCACTCCTCCTCAGACTCGCCGGGCAGGATGATAGAGCGCGCCGTGAGACCATGGCGCAGGCTGTTGAAGCGTGCGCGGGACGTGGCTTCGGGCGCCGGCTGGCGGCCGTTGTCGGGCATAGATCACCTCCGCTTGGAGCGATCCTGCCGGGATGGGGTGGCGATCTGCAAGCGTGCCAGATCACTTTTGGCGAAATTAACATTGAGCGCGGAACAAGGTGTGACACGCCGCACAGAGCGGCTCCTCGCCGTGCACCAGACTTGATGCAATAGGGCGCGTCGGCGACGCGCCCGTACATTCCAGAGCGGCGTTCTCCAGGCGGGCGGTGTCACTTATGGCGGATGACCGGACTACGGGGACTTCGTCCAGCCGGCGCCGCCGTCGGTCGTGGTCCAGGTGCCTTCGGGCGTCACGAAGGAGCCGTGTGTGGCGTCGGTGAAGGTGATCGAGGTGACGGGGACGCCGGGGTCGAGGTCGGACACGACCACTTCGCCCCAGTTGTGGCCGCCGTCGGTGGACTTCAGCAGGTTGTGGCCGGGGCTGTTGAGCCCCAGCCAGCCCTTGTCGGCGTCCTGGAAGAAGAGCGCGCTCGCACCGTTGCCGTTCGGCAGCTCGCCCACGCCCGCTTCGGGGGGCGGACTGCCCAGCGTGGTGCGGCTGATGAGCGTCCAGCTCGAGCCGCCGTTTGTCGTCTGGAACAGGAGCTTCTCGTTACTGCCGGCAGCGGCACCGCCGTAACAGAACTGCCAGCGTGTGTTCGCGTCGAGCGAGAACGACTTGCCGACCGAGAGCGCATTGCCTTCGAGCGACGTGCGCAGCGAGCACGGATCGACGAGCGCCGAGGAACCGGTGGACCACGTCACATCGCCGCAGCGGTGGATCAGGTGCAGGCCGGGGAAGCCGGCGAGCTCGTTGATCTCGATGAGGGCGAAGCGCGCCGCGCGGTTGGCGGGCGTGTCCTGCATGAGGAAGAACTGGTTCACGCTGCCGTTGGTGACGGTGGCGATGCCGACGATGCTGACCTGGCCCAACTGGAAGGCCTCGGGCGCGCCCTCCGACTGCGGGCAGGGGTCGCTTGTCGACACGAGGTAGAGGTAGCCGTTCATGCCGTAGGACGGCGGGCGGCCGAAGTCGTCGCCCTTCACGAACAGGTTGGCGTAGCCGGCGGGCGGAAAGGGATCGCCGGGGTCGGCGACGTAGGCTCGCAGGGTGGTGTTGTCGGCGCCGATGCCGCTGAGGTCGTTGGCGACGTGCAGGGCACCCTGTCCGACGAGCGTGCACGATGCGGCGACCAGCGCACCGAGCGCAAGCAGTGCGACGGCGACGCGTGATACGAGAGGACGGCGGGGCGATGCGATCATGTGCGGGGCCTCCTGATCGCTACGGGAGAGGACGTGACGCCCGCATTATGGGCGGCTGCGGGGTGCGGGTGGCAAATCTGATCCTGCATGCCGACGCGCCGGTCGTATCATCCGCTGGCGTTGCCTGACCCTTCGGTTGACACCGCGGCGCTGTAGCTACCACGGCAGTCCTTGCAAGTCGACGTCGCCGGGCGGCCACTGGTCTCCCTGAAGCGGGAGCGCCATCGTGAACCCTGGATACGTGACGGTTCCCGATGGCTGCTCGAAATGAGTGTCCTCTGGGACAGCCTGCCATCCGCAGCTGGCGTATACGTCCGCGACCGCGGGGCGGCAGATGAGCAAACCGAAAGGACCCCGAGCTCGTCGCGCATGAATCGAGCTGCGCGGTCGAGCAGCGCGGCCGCCACTCCGCGCCGCCGCGACAGCTCGTGCGTGGTAACGCCACCGATCCCACCGACTTCCACCAACATGCTTCCCGCGAGCACTGTGCGCCTCACGATGGACAGATGGCCAACCAGCTCGCCGTCGATCTTCGCCAAACAGCGCCACGGCTGCTGTGTCCACTCGTACTGGACGTGTCCGAAGTGCTGTGCGAAGCACTCCACAAGATGGCGTTGATCCGCGGAGTGCAGTGAGCCAAGATTGGCGATCGTGCAAGCGACTTCCACGCATTGATCTTAGGCAGGCCAAGGTCTTGAGAGCTATATGACGGCTGTGCAGAGCAACCAGGCTACCTTCCGCGAGCCCCAAGGTGAGACAGCCCGGACACGCACCAGCAACGCGATGCCTACGTCCGGGCCGTATCATGGCGGTATGGAGCCCGCCAATGACGCGCGCCGCGATTATCGCCGGCTGGTGGCCAACGGGTACGACGTGTGCGCGCCCGCGTACAACGCCGCGCGCTCGCTCGAGCCGCCTGCGGAGCTGCGACCGCTGATGCGGCGGCTGCCGGACGGGGCGCAGGTGCTGGACCTTGGTTGCGGCGCGGGCGTGCCGATCACGCGGGCGCTGGCCGCGCGGTTCGCGGTGACGGGCGTCGATGTATCGGCGGGTCAGCTTGCGCTGGCGCGGGACCAGGTTCCGGGCGCGACGTTCCTGCAGTGCGACATGATGGCGTGCGACTTCGCGGCCGGGAGCTTCGATGCGGTCGTCAGCTTCTACGCGATCTTCCACCTGCCGCGCGAGGAGCACGAGCGGCTCTTCCGGAAGATCCACGGCTGGCTGCGGCGGGGCGGCTACCTGCTTGCGACGCTGGCGATGACGGACGAGGCCGCGTACACGGAGGAGTTCTTCGACGTCGAGATGTACTGGAGCAACTATGGCATCGACGAGTACCGCGCGATGCTGGAGCGGACTGGGTTCGACGTGCTCGAGAGCGGTGTGCTGCACCACGGCTACGACGACGAAGGTGCGAAGGCGGAGCAGCATCCGATCGTGCTGGCGCGGCGACAGGACTAACGCCGATTCAGATTGATGCGTCGTTGCCAAGGCCTGCCCGTGTCGAGACCTAGCGCGGCCATGACGGCGTTGATGTCCCTGTCGCCGCGGCTACCCACCGGGGGTACGCAACTGCGATCCGCCGCGTCGATATCCGTCCTTGCCAGATCGCCGACCGCATGCCGATAATCGCCGCGTGAACCAACGTACGTGGCTCTGGCCTCTGATCGCCATCGCACTGGTGATCGTGCTGCTCTCGACGGTGGACTCAGGCGATTGGATCGGCCTGCTCGTCCCTGTGCTGGTAGGCGTGGCCTACTACATCGCGGTCGAAGGTGGAAGGCGAATGGGCATTCCCATAGGCCGGGCGCGTGCTGATCGGCTCCTGGCTTTCCTCGCGATGGCTGCGATCTTCCTCAC
>JACRBR010000272.1 GCA_016213125.1 Chloroflexota bacterium
GGTCCCATCGAGAGCACGACGGCATTGTCGTCGGCCGCCGCCTGCAGCTCGAAGTCAAACCGCACGCAGAACCGCTTGCGAAGCGCCAGCCCGAACGCGCGATTCACGCGCGCCCCGAACGGCGCGTGCACCACCAGCTGCATCCCACCCGCATCGTCGAAGAACCGCTCGTACACCAGATCCGTGTCAGAAGGCACCACCCCCAGCGCACCCACCTCCGCCCCGATGTACCGCGCCACCTGCTCCGCCCCGCTCTCATCCAGCGTGCACTCCGTCGTTAGCCACTCCGCCGTGCTCCCCCTCTCCACGTCGTGGAGAGGGGGCTGGGGGGTGAGGTGTGGTGATAGCTCAGTCTTCGTTTCCGCGGCATCCTGTGCCTCCAGCCTTGCCGCGATCTCCCGCCGCAACGACGAAACTTCACCGGACAGCTCCCAAGTACGACCAGGCGCCTCCCCCAGCCAGAACGGCACGCTGGGCGGCCGCCCCTGCGCGTCCTCGACTCGCAGCACCCCGCGACCCGACTCCACGCGCCGTATCTTCCACGAGTGCGACCCCAGCAAGAACACGTCCCCCGCCATCGACTCGATCGCCCAGTCCTCGTTCACCGTGCCGATGAACGTCTCGTCCGGGTCCAGCACCACGCGGTAATCCGCCAGCTCCGGGATCGCCCCGCCCGCCGTCAGCGCCATCAGCCGAGCCGATCGCCGGCCCTTTAACGTGCGATTGATCCGGTCCCGGTGCAGCAGCGCGCGGCCCCGCCCGACGCGCGGCGCCACGCCCTCGCTCAGCATCTCGACGATCTCGTCGTAGTCTCGCCGTTCCAGCTCCGCGTACGGCGTCGCCTGCCGCACCATTTCGAACAGCGCGTCTTCGTCCCACTCCCGGCACGCGCACTCCGCTACGATCTGCTGCGCCAGTATGTCCAGCGGCGCCACAGGCGGCTCCACCGTGTCCAGCACGCCGCGCCGCACCGCGCGAATCACTGCCGCGCACTCCACCAGCTCGTCTCGCGTCGTCGCGAACAGCCGCCCCTTCGATGTGCGCCCCAGCGCGTGCCCCGATCGCCCGATCCGCTGCAGGAACGTCGTGATCGCGCGGGGCGATCCGATCTGGCACACCAGGTCCACCGTCCCCACATCGATGCCCAGCTCCAGCGACGCCGTCGCCACCACGGCGCGCATCTCGCCGTCCTTAAGGCGCTGCTCCATCTGCAGCCGCCGCTCCTTCGAGAGGCTCCCGTGGTGCGCCGCGACGTGCTCCTCGCCCAGCCGCTGTTGAAGGTTGTGCGCCACCCGCTCGGCCAGCCGCCGCGTGTTCACGAACACCAGCGTCGTCCGGTGTTCCGCGATCAACGCCGCGATCCGGTCGTAGATGTCCCGCCACTGCTCCGCGCTCGCGACCGCCTGCAGCTCCTCCGGTGGCACCTCAACGGCAAGATCCAAATCCCGCCGGTGCCCCACGTCCACGATCGTGCATTCAACAGGGATCCCCCTCTCCACGCCGTGGAGAGGGGGCTGGGGGGTGAGGTGTTCTGACAGCGCCGAAGCTCCATCTGTGTCTCGCGCCCCGCCTCCCGCGTCTTGCTTCTCGCTTCCGACGAGATACCGAGCTGCCAGCTCGATCGGATGCACCGTCGCCGAGAGCCCCACCCGGACTGGCCGTGCCGACCCGTGCTCGGCGCACAGCGCGTCCAGCCGCGCCAGCGTCAGCATCAGGTGGCTGCCCCGCTTGTCCCGCATCAGCGCGTGCAGCTCGTCGACGATCACCGTCCGCACGCCGCCCAGCAGACGCCGGCTCCGCTCCGCCGTCAGCATCAGGTACAGCGACTCAGGCGTCGTGATCAGGACGTGCGGCACGTCGCGCAGGATCGCCGCCCGCTGCGACTGCGTCGTGTCACCCGTCCGCAGCGCCGTCCTGATCTCCGGCGGCTCGATCCCCATCTCTCGCGCCATCTCCCGGATCTCCGAGAGCGGCGCCTCCAGGTTCCGCTGGATGTCGCTCGAAAGCGCCTTCAGCGGCGACACATACACAATCTCAATCCCCCGCGATGCGAATGGAGCGCGGGCGCCCTCGCCCGCGGGCGTCGCTCTCGAAGACTGACCGCGGTGTGAGCTCCTCGAAGATGAGTTACTCGACGTGGCACAGCCGCCCCCGGCTGTGCTCTCGTCGGCCGGGCCGGATGCGCCTTCTTGGAACAGCGCATCGATCGTCGAAAGAAACGCTGCCAGCGTCTTACCCGAGCCGGTCGGTGCGGCGACCAGCGTGTCCCGCCCCTGCGCGATCGCGTCCCACCCCGCACGCTGCGCGTCAGTAGGCTTCTCGAACTTCCGCTCGAACCACGCCCGCACCGCTGGATGAAAGCTCTCGAATGCTGACATCTCTTATCCCGGAATGACCTGGAGGAACTCAATTGTAGCCCGCCGCCGATCCCCGGTGCTGACACCGCCTGTCAGCAGTGATCCCCCGCCTACCGCCACCGCCGACGGATTGGCACACTCACCCCATGCACACCAGCGAGGCCCACTTCCCCTCCACCGACGGCACCGTGCTCTTCGAGCGCGCCTGGCACCCCGATGGCCAGCCGAAGGCCGCCGTCCTCATCATCCACGGCTACGCCGAACACTCCGGCCGCTACGACTGGACGGCACGGCGGCTCGTCGCTCGCGGCTACGCCGTCTTCGGCTTCGACCTGCGCGGCCACGGCAAGTCCGATGGCGACCGCGTCTTCATCCGCTCGATGAACGAGTACCTCGACGACGTCGACGCCGCACTCGCCCGCGTCCTTGAGCGAGACGCGGATCTGCCCGTCTTCCTTCTCGGCCACAGCATGGGCGGAAGCGTGCTGGCGCTGTACGCCTGTGCCCGCATCGGCGGCCGCATCGGCGGCCCCATCCCTCGCGGCGAACATCACGCAAGGATCGAGGGCCTCATCTTCTCGGGTGCCGTCCTCCCCGCGAGGGGCACGACCACCGGCGTCCTGCCGAGGCTCATGATGCTCCTCGGCCGGTTCTTCCCGAACCTCCGTCTGCGCTCTCTCGCCGCCGCGACCGTATCGCGCGACCCCGCCGTCGTCGCTGACTACGATAGCGACCCGCTCAACTACCGCGGCAAGATGCCCCTGGGCCTGATCGCGTCGATGATCCGCGGCGGGCGCTTCATCGAGAGCCACATGAGCGAGATCGAGCTGCCGCTCCTGATCCTGCACGGGTCCGCCGACCAGCTCGTTGCCGTCGACGGCAGCCAGCTGCTGTACGAAGCAGCCGCTTCCCGCGACAAGACGCTCAAGATCTACGAAGGCCTCTTCCATGAGATTCTCAACGAGCCGGAAAAGGACCTCGTGATCGCAGACATCGTTCGCTGGCTCGACCGTCACGTCGCCGCTGACACATCGGGAGCTGCCGCATCCGCCGCCTCGATGTAGGGGCACAGCCTGCAGCGCCCTCCCGGCGGGCGCCCACCTTCCATCCCTCTATCTTCGCCCCGCCCGCGCCCCTTTACATACATGCGTCAATCCGCATCTCGAGGCAGGCAACGCCGCCCGCTCCCCGCCGTTCCTTACGTTGACGAGGCCGCCGGACGCGACATATGATGACGGCCCGGACACTGGTGGCAGCGTCTCCGTAGCTTCGTTCACCTCGAAACGGCTCCCGCCCGCCGCAGTCGAGACGAGCCCGGGAGCATCGCCGTGCTTGCACAGCGGCCTTCACATTCCCCAGATCCCGCACCGAAGATGGCGCGCTGCCGCAGCGTCTCCGTCATCGGCTCGCTCCCTCCCGTCAAGGGCGTCTCCGCCTACACGACCGGCCTGCTCGACGCCCTGGACCGCCGCGGCGATCTGGAGGTGGATTTCGTCGGCTTCCGCAGCATCTATCCTCGCTGGTTCTATCCCGGCGGCGATCCCGACGAGCCGTCGGGCCGGCCGCCGCTCTTCCTCGGCGTGAAGCTCCGCGCCACCCTGCGGTGGTACAACCCATTCTCCTGGGCCTGGGCAGGTCTCCGCATGCGCGGCGAGGTCGTCCACGCGCAGTGGTGGAGCTATGCGCTCGCCCCTGTGTACGCGACGCTGCTCGGGATCGCCCGGCTGCGCGGCAAGCGTGTTGTCATGACGGCGCACAACGTCCAACCTCACGAGGGTGGCTTTCTGCAGCGCCTCGCGCACCGCGCCGTCTTCCGCTTTGCACATTCGTACGTCGTGCATTCGGAGGCGAACAAGGCCGCCCTGCTACGCATGCTCCGCTGCGACCCGGCCCGCATCAGCGTGCTGCCACATGGCGTGCTCGAGACGCCGCGCTCGGGCCTCAGCCGGCGTGAGGCGCGCCTCAAGCTCGGCATCGACGCGAATGCCCGGGTGGCGTTGTGCTTCGGCAACATCCGGCCGTACAAGGGCGTCGATGTCCTCCTGCGCGCCTTCGCCGAAGTCGCGCGCGAGGATCCCGGCGCCCTGCTCATCATCGCCGGTCAGCCCTGGGGCGACTGGGCGCCCTACCAGCGTCTCATCGACGAACTCAACTTGAACGACCGCGTCCTGCTCCGGCTCGAGTACATCGCCGCGAACGAGATCGAACAGTACTTTGTCGCGGCCGATGCGGTTGTCCTGCCCTATACGCACTTCGATGCCCAGTCCGGCGTGGGCATGCGCGCGCTGCCGTTCGGCCGTCCGCTCATTGTTACCAACACCGGCGGCCTGCCCGACTTGGTGCTGGACCGGCGTGCCGTCGTGCCGCCGGGCGATGCGGTGGCCCTCGCTGGCGTCCTGCGGCAGGTGCTGGGCGACCAGGCCCTCCGCGACCGCATGGCCGTGGATTCGCTCGCGCTCGCAGCTTCCATGGGCTGGGACGCCATCGCGGAACGAACCGTGGAGATCTACGCTGCCGCGCGCGCGGGCGTCCCCGCCGCCGCTTGGACACAGGAACCGGAACCACGCGCGGCGACGGGAGCGCCAGGCTCATGAACCCAACGACCGCCGACGAGATCCGCAGGGCGGCCGCCGCCGAAGGCGACACGCGTCCGCGCCTCAACCTCATCGTCACCATCCCCGCCCACAACGAGGAAGAGAACATCGGCGACGTGATCCGTGAGATCCCGCGCGAGATGCCCGGCGTTGCCTCGGTGCGCGTCCTCGTGCTGGATGACGGCTCGACGGACGCCACCGTCACCACGGCCTGGGCGGCTGGCGC
This sequence comes from Chloroflexota bacterium, assembly GCA_016213125.1. Lineage (GTDB taxonomy): Bacteria > Chloroflexota > Dehalococcoidia > DSTF01 > JACRBR01 > JACRBR01. Next base: position 5,178 of record JACRBR010000272.1, read on the forward strand.
CGACTACGTCATCTCCCACAACCGGCGGCTTGGTCTGGCCCGCACGTTCAAGGACGCCATCGATGCCGCTCTCTCGCGAGGGGCCGATGTCATCGTGAACACCGACGCTGACAATCACTACGACCAGTCCCGCATCCCCGACCTCATCGCGCCCATCGTCGCCGGCCGCGCCGATATCGTCGTCGGCTCGCGCGGCGTCCGCCAGGTGAAGATGAAAGCCTCCCACCGCTATGGCAATCTCGCCGGCTCCACCATGGTCCGCAAGCTCGTCGGCCTGCCCGACGACATCGACGTCTCCTCCGGCTTCCGCGCCTACGACCGCGAGGCCGCCATGCGCATGAACGTCATCGCCGGCTACACCTACACCCACGAAACGCTCATCGCCGCGATGGAGCAGGGCATGACCATCGTCGACGTGCCCATCCCCGCGCGCGAAGTACAGCGGCCATCGCGTCTTATGGGTGGCGTCTTCGGCCACATCGCTCGTGCGCTGGCCGTCATCATGCGCAGCTACGCCGTCTACCAGCCCATCCGCACCTTTTCGGTGCTGGGTATCTTGTTCGTCCTCCTGGGCTCCTATCCGCTTCTGCGCTTCGTGTACTTCTACTGGCAAGGCGATGGCGAAGGACACATCCAGTCGCTCATCATCGGCGGGGTCATGACCACGGTCGGCGCGCAGGTCTTCGTGCTGAGCCTCGTCGCCTCCGCCCTCTCCTGGACCCGCCGCATGATCGAGGAGCTGCTCTATCGCGAGCGTCGCCGCGATTACGCCGAGGCCATGCGCGAGGCCGCAAAGGACGAATGAACCAGCCATCGGCCCCCGGCACTCCGCCTGTCACCGTTACCGTCATCGGCCTGGGCTACGTCGGCCTCACCACCGCTGTCGGCCTCGCTGCGCTCGGCCACCGGGTCACCGGGGTCGATGTCGACCGCGACCGCGTCGCTACGATCGAGTCCGGGCTCGTGCCCATCCACGAGCCGGGCCTCCAGGACGCCCTTCGTCGGTTCGGAGCGTCGATCACATTCACGACCGCGCTCGATGAGGGGCTGGCCGCCCGCCCGGAGATCGTCATGATCGCCGTACAGACGCCGGGCGAGTCCGGCACCGCCTTCGTCGAGGAGGCCGCGCGCGAAACAGGCCGCCGCCTCCGATGCGATGCTACCATCGTCCTGCGCAGCACCGCCCCGCTCGGCACCACGCGCCGCGTTGCCGAACTGGTCGCTAACGCGCGCGGCGGCACAAGCGTGAAGGTCGCCGCCAACCCCGAGTTCCTGGTCGAGGGCAAGGCCTA
>JACRBR010000273.1 GCA_016213125.1 Chloroflexota bacterium
CCCATGCCCGCCGACCTCGTCGCGGAGGCGCGTGTCGTGGCTTGAGTCCCGAAGGGCAGGGCGAGCGCCCGGGAGGCTCGTTCCCTGGTCGGCGGGCATGCGCATGCCAGGCGTCGGCCTCTTAGACACATTCCACAAGCCGGCGCGCCTGTCGGCAGGCCTGCCGGCGGCGGCTGTCAAGCGAGACGCTGGGCCAGGACCGTCACAGGTTCTCCTGACACCTGCTCGCCACGCAATGCGGGAGGGGTGTCGGACAGTTGGCGTCGTCGACCCCGCAATCGCATGTGCAGTGGAGCGTTCCCTCTGGTGCGATGCAGAATCCATCATCGAAGCCCGGGGCCCCACACGAGTTGTTGCCTACGCACTCGTGATCGGGGTTGGCGTCCTGGTAGCCCTCACACGTTGTGAGCCCGGGAAGGCAGGCATTCTGCGCCGCGCCGCCTCGTCCAACCGTCTCGACGCAGTCGTAGCCGAAGTCATCAAGGGGACAGTCTCCCGCTCCAAGTACGCAGGTTTCTGCGCAGTAGGTTCCGACCTCGTTGTCTTCCCACTCAACGACGACGCACAACCGGCCTCCGCTGCAGTCTTCGTCGCTCACGCACGCGCCACACCGTGAAACCGTATTGAGCGGCGTGGCGGAGCAGGTGTTCGTCCGTGGATCGCAGCCACGGCCGCCGCAATCCGCGGCGTCGTCGCACTGGGCGCATGTGCCGTTGCCGAGGCACGCGTGGTTGTCGGCGTCACGGGTTTCGCATTCGGTGCCGGTCTCGCAGCCGCGGCAGGTGTGGTTCTCGGGATCGCAGAAGAGGAGGTCGCCCTTCACGCAATCCGCGTTTGCCAGGCACGGCCAGCAGGTGATGCCGTCGCAGAAGGGGCGCTTGTTGTCGCAGCCGGCGTCGGGGTCTGGGCCCTCTTCAGCGACGCAGGGAGCGCACTCGGTGCCATCGACGCAGACCGGGTCGTCCTCGGTGCAGCCGAGGTCGATCGCGCCGTCGGCGTCAGCGCAGAAGACACAGATCTCGCCGAGGCAGTTCGGCGTTCCGACTTCCTCGCACCCGGGGTCTCGGTCGGGGCCCCCGTCGTAGCACGTGACGCAAATGTTGCCGGGACCGCAGACTTCGAGCGCGCCGCAAGGCGGGATGCAATTCTCACCCTCGCCTTCTCCTTCGCCTTCACCCTCGCCCTCGCCTTCTCCCTCCCCTTCGCCGCCGCCGTCGCACGGGACGCCGTCGCAGTACGGGCCGTCGCTGCACGTGCTCGAGTCGCAGGGGATGAAGTCCGGGTTTGCGACGCTTTCGCGGCAGGCGGTGGCCGCGGACGCGAGGAGCAGCAGGGGCAGCAAGCGAAGAAATATGGCCATCATCGTCCCACCCTCGGACGCTCGGTGCACGGTATCAAACCTGTCCGGTGACGCCCACGGTGCGGGCTTCGGTGTCGACTGTCGGGGTCGCGGGGAGAGCGTCGCCGAGCGCGAGTCTCACGAGGACCACAGCGCCCGCGGCCACGCCCACCGCGATCACGCGGGCCCAGGCCCACGGTCCTACGTCGAATCGCCTACTCGCAATAGCCGTTGCAGTCTTCGCTGGCAGGGCACTCAGAGGGATCGCTGCAGGTGTACGTGCAGCGTAGGTCCGTTCCGCCTGCGATCAAGTCGATGTTCTCGCATCTACCATCATCGTCGACCGAGTCCGCACCACAATCAGTGTCGACGGCGCACTCGGTTCCATCGCCGATCGAATCAACGTACGCCTCGCAGGTGGTGCTGGAGGGGACACAGAACTCGGCGCTGTCGCCTGTTCGCGTGATCGCGCCGGTGCAGGCGTAGCCGATGGCGCGGCCGCCGAAGGAGCCGCAAAAGAGATCGTTCTGACCGTCGCACGTGAATGCGCAGTACGTCCCGAGGATGTCGTCTTCCGTGCCACCGACTGGATACCTGACCTCCACGCAGCGCGAGCTGACGTCGCAGTCGCCGTCCACTACGCACGCCTCGCACTGGCTTGCGTTGCCCGGCACCTGACAAGTGTGGTTCCAGGCGTCGCACTCCGCGCCGTCGCAATCTTCAGTGAGGTTGCACGGTACGCACGCGCCCGAATTTGCGGAGTTGAGATCGTCGTCACCTGATGTGGCCAGGTCATCGAGGCAGACATCGGTGCCGCACTCGGCGCCACCCGCCACGCAGGGCCCGCAGGTGTGGGCGTCCGGGTCGCACCGGGGGGCGCGGGACCCGGGGTCGCAGTCGGCGTGGGTGCGGCATGCCTCGCAGGCCCCGTCGATGCAATACGGTAGCCCCGCCTCGCAGCCGTCATGCGGGATCGTGTCGCCGGTGTCGAGGCAGGTCACACATTCCGTGCCATCGGAGCAGACGGGCAGCAGCTCGTCACAGCCCGGGTCGAACTCGCCTTCGTCGTCGTAGCAGCGCACGCAGGTGCGTGTGGCATCGCAGACGCTAGGCGGGTCGCAGTTGTCCTCGCATTCCCCCTCGCCCTCACCCTCACCTTCGCCTTCCCCCTCGCCTTCGCCCTCGCCCTC
>JACRBR010000268.1 GCA_016213125.1 Chloroflexota bacterium
GAAGTCAGCCGTGGGCCCTGATGGCCGCAGGTCTGGCACTGGGTGTGATGGGTCTTGGCGCGACCACCCTGGGACTGAAGCGGCGCTAACTGCGGCCGGTACTGCACATAAGAAGGGCGCGGAGGGCATTTTGGCCGTCCGCGCTCCCTTTTTTTCGCAGACGCCCTGTTCGCAAATTCGTTGACATGGATGATCGATTGCCGATAGCCTGCCTGCAACCGCCAACAGCTGAACATGGAGGAGATGCTGTGAAACTCAATGGATTGATCATATCGGGCGCAGCCTTCGCGATTCTTGGTGTCGTCCTGGCTGGAATCAGCATGATGGTCGCCGGTCCAACGCGAGCCCTGGCTGGCGAGCCCGTACCCTGCGACGCAACGGCAACGCCGACGTTGCAGCCGCAATTTAACATGGCCGAGGGCGGAAACGACCTGAGCGCATTCCAGGCGGCGCCGACGGATACTCCGGTGCCGACCTGCACGCCTGTCAGGATCAGGACTCATACCCCTACGCCGGAGCCGACCGAGGGCCCGACGGACACCCCTGTGCCGGTGACCAACACGCCGGCGCCGCCTCCCGCGACGAACACCCCGACCGGGGGTGGCGCGGGCGTGGTCACTCCTCCGGACACCGGCAGTGGTGACGGAACGAGCGGTACCAACATGGCCTTGATCTGGCTCGCCGGTGGCGTGGCCCTCGCTATCGCGGGCAGCGGCGCGTTCCTCGTGGGAGTCCGACGCAAGTCATAGATCCTGCGTAATCGATCAGAAAAGGGGTGCACACAACTGTGCACCCCTTTCCTGTTTCGGGCGCGCTTCCGGCAGTTCACAGCCGGATCCCCTTACGGTCCCCTCGACCCGCCTGAGATGCCATAGAGTCCCCGCCTTCACCCCCAAATGTCAGGGAAACCCCTGTCGATACTAGTTCAGGGCCTGTAGTCGCGGCCCGATGCTAGATTCGAACGGGAGCCCTCGTGGTCTCTGAGAGCAGCACGCCCCGCAGACCCGTCCTGACGCTCGATGAACTTGCGCAGCCGGTCACGCGGCGCCCCGACCGCATCCACGCGCTCACGGCGGCCGAAATGGCGATCGCCTTCAGCAAAGGGCTGGACCTGGCGGAAGGCAAGGAAGTCGGCCACGCCCAGCGCGTCTGCTACATCGCCACCCAGGTGGCGGACGTGCTGAACTTGGCAGAGCCCGCGCGTTCCGGCGTGTACTTTGGCGCGCTGCTGCACGATGCCGGGGTCACAGCCTCGTCCGCCGACCTCTTCCGCGCCGCGGGCGTCGATGAGACGACGGTCTTCGGCCCGTCACCCTTGCGTGGCCGCGACGACCAGCGCGGCACGACGCTCTTCGCCGACCGCACCGCGATCGACGACGCCGTTCACGGCCACTGCTCCGCCGGCGCGGGGATTGTGCGCCAGTTGGAGCTTGGCGACGACGCCGCGCGAGCCGTCGAGTCGCACCACGAACACTGGGATGGCAGCGGGTATCCCGAAGGCCTCGCCGAAGAGGAGATCCCGATCGAAGCACGCATCGTGGCGCTGGCTGACGTCGCGGAGGTGCTCATCTCCGACGAACTGAACGCCCTCGTCGCCCGGCGCCGGCTTCCACAGTCGCTCGAGGACTACAGCGGCAGGATGCTGGATCCACGTCTCGTCGGCTTGCTGCTTGATCTCGCGAAGTCCGACGAGTTCTGGCTCGGCCTCTATTCCGAAGATCTCGCGGAGACGGTGAACTCGCTTCGCGGCGCGGTGGAGACGCGAAAGAGCCGCAAGCGGGCGACGCGCTTCGCCGAGGTGTTCGCAGACCTTGCGGACGCCAAGCGCTCCTACGGCTCCGCGCACTCCCGCCGCACGGCCGAGTGCGCGCAGCAGCTCGCCGAGGCCGTGGAGCTTGAGCCGGCCCACGTCGAGATGATCCGCATCGCCGCGCTGCTGCTCGATGTCGGGCTGTTGGGTGTGCCCGCGCGCATCATGACCAAGCCGGACATCCTCTCCGTGACGGAGATGCAGCTAATGCGACAGCACCCAGCGAACTCGGAGATGATCCTCGAGGACCTTCCCGGCTTTGAGGAGGTGTCGCAGTGGATCGCCCGCCACCACGAGCGCCCGGACGGCAAGGGCTACCCGGAGATGCTGAGCGGCGACGACATCGCGCTCGAGTCTCGGATCCTCGCGATCGCCGATGTGTACGCGGCCCTGACGGCCGACCGCCCGCACCGGGCGGCGCTCTCCCGCAAGGACGCCCGCCAGGTGCTGTTCGGCGCTGCCGGCACGCAGCTCGACCCGGAACTGGTGCGAAGCTTCGTCAGCCTGCTCTAGCCTGAGCACGGGGAAGAACGGGTTGCCGGGTACCCACGGATCTATTGCCCGGCGTTAGAGGCAGATTGCCCAGCAGGTTCGGAGAACGCGCGGCCTGAAGGCCCGCGCTACGGGGACTGGCATGCTGGTGCGGGGCGGGGATCGCGTGTCAACCGGCGCTGACAAGCGGGCGCTTCTGTCGTACAATCGTGGCCCAAGGGACGCCCCTTCGGGCAGCCCGGCGACGCACACAGGGAGGCACGGACATGGCCACCTACATCATGCTCAGCACGCTCACGGATGAAGGCCGTAAGACGCTGAAGGAGCGCCCCGAGCGCCTCCAGGAAGTCAACCGCGAGATCGAGGCGATGGGCGCGCGGGTCACGCAGCAGTACGCCGTCCTCGGTGGGTACGACTTCATCAACATCCTCGAGGCCCCGGACAACGAGACCGTCGCCCGCATCAGCGTGGAGCTCGGCTCGCGTGGCACGGTCGTCCTCACCACGCTCCCCGCCCTGCCGGTCGACGCCTTCACGCAGATGCTAAAGGGGAAATAGGGGATAGGGGCCAGGGAACAGGGAACAGGGCGTCAATGGGCACGTACGTTGTCTTCACGAAGCTGACGCCGCAGGGACGCAAGAACCTGCACGCCGACCCCGATCGGCTGCGTGTCGTCACGCAGCAGGCGGAGAAGCTCGGCGCGAAGGTCGTGCAACAGTACGCGACCATCGGGCAGTACGACTTCGTGACGGTGATCGAGGCACCGGACAACGCCGCCGTGCAGGGCATCGGCGCGGAGATCAGCGGCCTGGGCACGGTGAAGCTCACCACCTTCCCGGCGATCAAAATGGACCGGTTCGAGCAGCTCCTGAAGATGGAGCCGTACCGCACCGAGCCGCACCACTGGCAGACGTCGTTCTGGGCGCGAGCGGTGCGCCGCATCGGACGGCAATGGGTCATCACCCGCCACGTGAACAAGTACTGCAAGCCCCTCACCGTCGAGGGCCGAGAGAACCTCAAGGACCACAAGGGCGGCGCAATCGTCATCGCCAACCACAGCTCGCACATGGACTCGCCCGTCGTGCTCTCGGCGCTTCCCGAGCGGATCCGAGGCAAGGTGCTGCTGGCGGCGGCGGCCGACAAGTTCTATGCCTCGCGCCGCAAGCGCCACTGGTTCTACTCGCTCTTCCACAGCACGTTCCCGGTGCATCGCGGCGGCGGCGTCAAGCAGCTCGAGTACCCGATGTCGCTGCTGCGGCGGGGCTGGTCGATCATCATCTACCCCGAGGGCGGCCGCTCGAAGACCGGGCAGATCCAGCGCTTCAAGGCAGGCCCCGCCATCATGGCGATGCAGGGCAAGGTGCCCGTCATCCCGATCTACATCGAAGGCCTGCGGGAGGTGATGCCCAAGGGCCAGCGGGAGCCGCGCCCCGGCCCCGTCTTCGCCCGCATCGGCAGGCCGGTGTCGCTGGAAGGCGTCACGTCGGTGTCGGAAGCGACGGCGATGCTGGAGAACGCGATGCGGGAACTGGCCGGGCTGCCGCCGCACCGCGCGTCGGCTCCCGCGGCGGCCGCTGCCGCACCGGCCGCAGCGCCGGCCCAGGCCGGCGGTGGTGGGGCCTGACCGATGCCGTTTGTGACCTGTCTGTGCGGGAAGCAGCTGGACGGCGCCGATGCTGAAGCGCTGAACGACGCGTTCTGGTCGCACACGGAGACGGCGCATCCGGACGTGAAGGTCAGCGACGCGAAGCGCGCCGACGTAAAGGCGGCGATTCTGCGGACCGGGGGCTGGAACGGGAAGCCCGCCGAACTCGCGGAGCCGGTGGAGATCCGGCCGCTCGCGCGCGCGACCCGCGACGACTACCTGCGCTTCTTCGACGGGGCCTTTCCGGACAATCCGGTATGGGCGTCGTGCTATTGCCTCTCGTACCACCTGCAGCCCACGCCGGGCGAGATCTTCGACGAGCGCCCCGCCGCCCAGAACCGTGCCGAGCGGGCGGAGATGATCGACCGCGGCGAAGCGAGCGGCGTCATGGCGTACTCCGGGGGCCGCGTCGTGGGGTGGTGCAACGCCAGCCCGCGCACCGTCCTTCCTGTCCTGGATCAGTTCCCGGAGTTCGCCGCCCACGATCCCGACACGTCGGCCGCGATCGTCTGTTTCGTGATCGCTCCGCAGTATCGTGGTCAGGGACTCGCGCGGAGGCTGCTCGACGGCGCCTGCGATATGTTCCGGGAGCGCGGGTTCACGACGATGTACGGCTATCCGCCGAAGCAGGCGAGCACCGCCGCCGGCTCGTACCACGGCAAACTGTCGATGTACCTGGATGCGGGCTTCGAAGAGACGGGCGCCGCCACCAGCCGCTACGCCGTCGTCCGGAAGTCGCTGGCCTGAGCGGCAACCCGTCGCTTGCATAAGAATGGTGCATTTGGACCCCACGGCGCCAAGCCGGACGGGCTACAGTGCCCGGATGAGTGAGCTATTGCACCCGCGCCCGATGAACCGAAGCGTTCTTGCCTTCGTGACCGTCACGCTTGTCGTCATGTACGCCCTCTGCGTTGTGATGTTCGCCGCCCGCGTGCGGAACAGCGGCGAGTGGACGTACTTCTTCGTGCCCGGCAACCTCGCCCTCGCCTGGCTCCCGTTGCTCTTCGCAATCCTGTGCCATCAGCTATCTGAAAGGACGACGCCCCTGCGCAGGACACTCGCCGTCGCGTCTGGCGTGCTCTGGCTCCTGTTCCTCCCGAACGCACCGTACGTCCTGACCGACCTCCAGCACTACCAGGACTCGCCGCTGATCGCCGGCTGGTACGACGGCCTTATGCTCGGCGCTTTCGTCGCGACGGGCATGTTGCTCGGCCTGTTCTCCCTCTACCTCATGCACAGCGTGATCGCGGAGCAGGCCGGCGCCCTCATCTCGTGGCTCGTGGTGCTCGTTGCGATGCCGTTGTGCGGATTCGGGATCTACGTCGGCCGGGTGTTGCGCTGGAATAGCTGGGACGCCATCGTCGCGCCGGGTCGCATCCTGGGCGACCTCGCCTCCGTTGCGACCGACCCGCTCATGCGGAGCGAGGCGTTCGCGATGACGGCGGGCTTCGGCACCTTTCTCGCAGCCTCGTACCTGGCCCTGTACGCAATCGCCTCGATCGGCAGCGTGCGCGTCCGCGCCTGATCTACACTCACATCACCTGCCATATCCGGGGAGAGGTGCACGATGGCGAAGCTGCGCGAGGGCGATCCGTGGATGCCGGGGTTCCGCTACGGCGCGCTGCTGCCACCGCTCTCGCTGAACTTGCTCGTGTCCGATACCCGCCGCTCCGCCGACTTTACCGCGACGTGTTCGAGGCGGAGGTCCACTACGTGGACATCGATTTCGTAGCGATGCGTGTGGGATCGGCGGAGGTGATGCTGCACGCCGACCATACGCACGAGGACCATCCCTGGCATCCGGCGCTCACCTCCGGCGCGACGCGCGGTATCGGCGCCCAGATCCGCATCCTCGGCATGGATCCGGACGCCCTCGAAGCCCGCGCCCGCGCCCACGACGCCGTAGTGTCCGTGGCGACCACCGGCAAGGGCCACGGCTGGCGCGAGGTCTGCGTGCGGGACCCGGACGGGTATGAGTGGGCGGTAGGGGTGCTGATTCCGCCCGCGACCGACACACTCGGGCCGGCTTGACTTGGGCTACAAGTCAGGCCAGCCGAAGCTGCCGGCGAGCGAGTCGAACGTCGCGTGCATGTCGAGAACCGAGATCCCGATCATCGTAAGCGCGTCCTCGACGTTCTGCGGCTCGGCCTGGTGCGCCCGCTCGAACAGATCGCGTAGGATGGCGTAGCGGAAATTGCGGGCGCCCAGCTTCTGCCACCACGCGTCGTCAGGCTTCGGCCCGGCGAGCATGCTCGTCATCATCTCACGTGCTTCGTGTTCGTTTATCCCCAGCGAAGCGAGTTGTGCCAGTACCTCTGAATCGTTGTCGCCTGCCGCAGGAGCAAACAATCCGGTCGGATCGAACGCCTTCTCTCCCGGCATATGCTGAAACGAACGAGACTCCCACCGCGCGAACATGCGCGTGTCCGTCTGTTCCCTCGCCCAAGTCGACGTGCCTTCGATCGCCGCCTCGAACCCTTTCGTCTCGCCATACGTGCGTTCGGGGCCTTCGACAAGGTTTATCGTTTCGCGGACCACTTCGCCTGCCGCCAGTCGTCTTCTGGCTTCGTCCGACACCGCGTACGTTTCCGGATTGCGCCGCCTCCGCAGGGCTTGGAGGTTGACAACGAGGTCGCGGCAATCGATGAGATGACACAGAATGTCCGGCTCTAGCACGATCGCGACGATCAGGTCGACGATTGATGTATCGATGTTGCGAGGCGTAGCGTCAAAGATCGGGGCGGATCGCATCGCCTCGTGTCTGGCCCGTGTCAAGACGGGCTCCGCGATCGCGAAGATGCGCTCGTCGTGTTCGGAGGGCTCGTCTTGCCCGTCGTCCTCGTCTGGTGGGTCGTACTCGTCCATCGCAATGACTAGCTTCACAAGTCCTTGTGCTTGCTCGGAGCGAAGTCCCCAAGGATGTATTGCCGGGCTATCCGAGGCAGTGTAGACCCTGTGACTTGCTGATCTTGAGAACTGGTCTTAGAACTCCTTACGCCAGCTTGCGGGTGATGAGGCGGGTGATCATCTCGGGGCGCATCTTTTTCTTCGATGCGTCTTCGTGACCGTCGGAGAGGTAGTTGCCCTCGGTGAACACGCGCATCGCGTTCTCGTGCCCGACGATGCGCTCCATCTTCGCGAACAGCCGCACGAACGCGCCTTTCTTGTCCGCCAGCGTGGGGAAGGCAGCGTGCTCCATGGCGGCGCGGCGCGCGTCGTAGTCGTCGAGCAGGTACGCGCCCGGCATGCCGAACTCCTTCAGCGC
>JACRBR010000269.1 GCA_016213125.1 Chloroflexota bacterium
CACCGGCTGATGCCGAAGGGCCGACCGCACGAACTCGAGGCCTTGTCTTGGCGGCCTTGCTCGGTCTCGCCTCGACACCTTTCGTCATCTTCGCGGCAACGACATTTCAGAACGCATATGGCTGCGAACATGGCGAGGGATGCCTGGGACCGTTTGCAGGATTCGCCCTCTTCGGGCTGCCGTAACTCCTGGCAGCCACCACGATCCTCGCAGCTGGCGCATTTATTGTCGCGCCGGCGCGAGCGCGAAAAGCGGCGATGATCAGCATTTTGGTCGCCGGAACACTCATGTCCGCAGTTCTGTTCGCCCTGGCGTGGTATGCGCCCCATCCGCTTCCCTAGGCGCATCGCCATGAAACAGGAGGCTGACAAGCTGAGGCGCTGAGAGGCTGACCCGCTACCCCAGAAACCGCAACCGCAGGCGCAGCGACTCCGGGCGCGCGTCGTCGACGATGAGCTGCTTGCTCGTGGCGGCGCTGACGCCCTCCGCGATGGCGCTGGCCGTCATCGGCTGGCTCAGGACGAGCTGGATGGCGGCCTCGTCGTCCTGGTACCGCCGCACGGCGGCGGACTGCACCTGCGGGAGCCGCACCAGCGCGCGCTGCACCTCCATGAGCCCCTGGAAGCCCGGCACCGCCGCGATCGTCACGTCGACGCCCTCGCCGCCGGGCGCGAACGACGGCTCCATCTCCGGGAGCTGCGGCTTGGGCGCGGGGGCGGGCGGGGCCGCGGGGCGGCCATCGCTGAGCGCGGCGACCGCGACCGACAGCTCGGACATGCGGGTTGCGAGCTGCTCCGTGTGGGCGACGAGCTGGGCGAGGATGTCGCTGAACTTCTCGAGCGTCTCCACCAGCACCGGGGGCACCTGCTGGGCCCGCGCATCACGCTCGGCGGCGAGAATGACCTCGGCCTCCATGAGCGCCTGCGCGATGATGCGGGCGGCCCTATCCAGGGTAGCCCCGTCCAGGGCGGCCCGGTCGTGTTCGTGCTGGGGGTTGCCGCTCGTCATGCGCTAGATCCGGTTCTTTGCCCCACCCACCTGGTCGACGGCGGCATCCATGCGCGGCCCGAGCGTACGCAGCCGCCCTGGGCGTCTGCTGGGCTCCGGCAAATATGTATCGGCGGGGTTCGGGGCGGGCCGAAGGGCAGTATAGCAGGGGCTTTCCCCGCGATTTGGCACATTCGAACCTAGGGCAGCCTAGGGGGACGGCGGCTCGACCGTAAGGCGCTCGCGGCGGATAGTGCCGTGTCGAGTTACAGCGGACGGAGTATGTGACATGGCTGATTACAGCACCATCATCGTCGAGCGCGACAGCGAGCTGGCGGGGCTGACGACGATCACGCTGAACCGCCCGGAGAAGTTGAATGCCCTCAGCGTCCAGCTCCACGACGACCTGCAGGACGCGTGCATGCGGCTCCAGGATGACTACGAGACCCGCGTCGTCATCCTCACCGGTGCGGGACGGGCCTTCTCCTCCGGCGCGCAGCTCGGCGACCGGCGCGAAAGCACGCCCGTGAACGACGTCGACCGCCGCGCGCGGGCCAGCATCGGCGGCAAGACCAGCGCCATGCTGGAGTCGCTGGAGCAGGTGACGATCGGCGCCGTCAATGGCCTCGCGATCGGCGGCGCGGTGGTGTTCCTCACATGCCTGGACATGCGCATCGCCGCGGACGCCGCCTGGTTCTCCATCCCCGAGGTCGAGCTGAACCTGCCCCTCACGTGGCAGGCGATCCCCCGGCTGATGCGCGAGCTGGGCCCCGCGCGCACGAAGGAGCTGGTGATGGCGTGCGAGCGCTTCACGGCGCAGCAGGCGCTGGAGTGGGGTTTCGTGAACCACGTGCACCCGAAGGACCAGGTGATGCCCGAGTCTCGCAAGCTTGCCGCGCGCCTGCTCTCTATGGACCCGCTGTCGCTGGCGATGACCAAGACCGCCTGCAACGCCGCCGCCAACATGATGGTGCCGGTCGAGGTCGCCTGGTCGGACCGCGAGCTGATGCTGCTCGCCTACCGCCAGGGCGCCCTCCGCGCGTCGAAGGGCACAGGTCCCCAGTCCTCCCCGTAGCGCGGGCTTTCAGCCCGCGTGGGCCTCGTAAGCGGTCGGTCTTCGCCGACAACAAAGGCGACCTGTACGGGCGCGTCGGCGACGCGCCCTATTGCATCCAACGTTCCTTCGCGCTGACGACCCCTGACGCCTACCGCCTACCGCCTACCGCCTAACGCCTACCGCCCAAAGTCCGCGTGGCGGCCTTCGCCGGAGGCGAAGCGCATGGCCCCGCGGGCGGCGTCCTCGAGGACGGTGCGGCCGAGCGAGGCCTCGATCTCGAGGCCGGCGGCCAGCGGCTTGCCGAGGCCCTCGTACAGCGCCTGGCGGTCAGCGATGACGCATGCCTGCGGAAACGCCGCGATCTGCTCCGCCAGCTCCAGCGCCGCCGCCAGCGCGCCGCCCGCCGGAACGACGCGCGTCACCAGGCCGAGGTTCTGTGCCTCCTGCGCGTCGATCACGCGTCCCGTGAGGATGAGGTCGAGCGCGCGGCCCAGGCCCACGATGTGGGGCAGCCGCTGCGTGCCGCCGTCGATCAGCGGGACGCCCCAGCGCCGCTCAAGGCAACCGAAGTGCGAGGTCTCGGTGGCGATGCGGATGTCGCACCAGCAGGCGATCTCGAGCCCGCCCGCGGCGCACCAGCCATCGATGGCGGCGATGGTGGGCTTGGGGGAGAGGGCGCGGGTGAATCCCATCGGCCCTTCCTGCGCGACCGTGTGGTCGCCGGTCGCGGTGGAGCCGACGGGGTTGTTCATGGCCTTCAGGTCGGCCCCGGCGCAGAACGCCTGCCCGCCCGCGCCGGTGACGACGAGCACGCGCGCGCCGTCGTCGTCGCAGAATTCGCGGTAGTGCGCGTAGAGCTGCTGCGCCGTGTCGCGGTCGACGGCGTTGCGCCGCTCTGGCCGGTCGATGGTCAAGACGGCGGCGGCCCCGGTGCGTTCGTATCTGACTGCCATGCGGCTTAGGTTATAGGTGATAGGTTTTAGGTTCTAGCGACCCGAACTTGGATGGAGGTTCATGCGATGGCCGAGCACCCGCTGCCGACGAAGGAAGAGGCGCTCTCGTACTTCCGCGAGCGGAACAACTGGGGGCGTTGGGGGCCGGATGACCAGCGCGGGGCCATCAACCTCATCACGCCCGAGAAGCGGGTGCGGGCCGCGGGGCTGGTGCGCACGGGCCGCAGCGTGTCGCTGAGCCGCGACTTCCCGAAGACGCCGGGGCGCGGCAACCCGCAGCCGGCCCAGCACTTCGTCCGCATGTACGACGAGGCGGTCGTCGACTACTACGGCATCTCGTACCACGGCCACGTGACCACGCACGTCGATGCGCTGTGCCACGTCTGGGACAAGAACGGCATGTGGAACGGCCGCGACCCCAAAGCCGAGATCACGTCCGAGGGCGCGCGCTTCGGTGGCATCGAGAACTGGCGCGACGGCATCACGACGCGCGGCGTGCTCCTCGACGTCCCCCGCTTCCGCGGCGAGCCGCACGTGACGCTCGAGTCGCCCGTGCACGGCTGGGAGCTGGAGGCGATCTGCGAACGCCAGGGCGTGACGCTCGAGCCCGGCGACGCGCTGGTGGTGTACAGCGGGCGCGAGTCGTGGCAGGCGGCGAACCCGGCGTGGAGCGGCTACTCGCCGCCGTCGCCGGGGCTGCACGTCTCCTGCATGCCGTTCGTGCGCGACCACGACGTGTCGGCGCTGTGCTGGGACCTGATGGACGCCGTGCCGAACGAGTACGGCCTGCGCTGGTCGATGCACGGCGCGCTGTACGCCTACGGAGTGGCCCTGGTCGATAATGCGCTCCTGCAGCCCCTGGCCGAGGCGTGCGCGGAGGAGGGCCGTTGGGAGTTCATGTTCACGCTGGCGCCGCTGCCGGTGGTCGGCGGCACCGGCTCGCCGGTGAACCCGTTAGCACTGTTTTAGCGCTGGGCCCGAGGACGATAGCCACGAAGCGCCAACTCCACATGTCAGGCTGAAGGCCGTCCGTTGACCTACTCGCTTCCTGAAGGGAAGACGCCCCAATCGAACAGCGAGAAGATCAGGAATGCGTACACGGGAAGATAGGCCACAAGAATCATGATCGAAGCGGCCACAGCAGTCCCCAGCGAAGTGGAGTCGTCTACACCACGCTGCCGCAGGCGACCATGTATGACTCTTGCGACAACAAAGGCAGCACCCAGCGCGGGAGACCATATAAGTAGCGCCGTAAGGGCGACTACCATGTAGCCAATCTCGCCTTGCATGATCCAACCCACGATTACTCAGTCAAGCACACACGTTCGGGCGGCGCCAGTGAGCCTGAGGCGGTGCCTCAAGAGGCGCACTGCTCGTACCACCTGAGGACCCGAAGCGCCCTCAGTGTGTTCCACCGGCTGGGTCGCCCGTCGCCGTCTTCGAGCGCAAAGTGGACCGCGCCACGATGCGTGTTCTCCAACAGCCACGTGCCGTCGGGCTGCCGCTTCGATCGGAGAACATCGATCGCTTCGTCCACCCGCGAGTCAGGCACATCGGCGGCTAAGCGGAAGTATTCGAGCGCCCGCAGCACGTCGTAGTGCCAGCGGAGTGGAAACGAGAACTGCAGCCAGGCCGGGTTGACGATGTCTCCGGTGCTCTTCCGGCGGAACAGGGCCCGGTCCAGCAGGTACTCCTCGCCGCGGCGGCGGGCCCCGGCCGATCCGGCGGCGTCATCGGTTGCCCGCTCGTACGCCAGCAGACCTTCCAGGACATTAATCGTCGTCGCGAAGGACGAGCGGACGGAGCCGTTCTCCGCCTCGCAGTTCCATCCGCCGTCCTCGAGCTGTTCGGCGAGGAGACGGGCTACCACGGGACCCATATCTTGCTCAAAGTACGTGCCCAACGTGACCGTCCTGCCATTAAGGCAC
>JACRBR010000267.1 GCA_016213125.1 Chloroflexota bacterium
GGCCACTTTGCCGGAAGCAGCCGTGGCTTCCACGCATCGCACGAGCCCGCCTACTGACGGGCGCAACAACGCTTTCACACCGCCACGCCGCCGTCCGCGATCCCGCCTCCCGGACGGCGGCACTCTTTCTGTCGAACACGAAGGGAGGGTCGTCGCACGGCGACCCTCCCTTCGCATCAGCCGACTGTCAGGCGCTACTGACTGGCGGCGGGTTGCTTCGACTTGTTGAGGATGTCGTCGAGATTCTCGGTGAGTTTCGCGAGGGCCTCGTCGGCCTTCTCCTGCGTGAGTTTTCCGTTTGCGACGAGCTCGTCGAGCTTCGCTTCCGCATCGGAGGTGATCTGCGCCTTCACAGTGTCGAGGCTCACGCCCTGCTCGTTGGCGACGTCAGCGATCGAGTTGCCCGCCTGGAGCTCGGCGCGCAGCTCCTCAACGGTCATGTTCAGTGCCGTCGCGGAGGACTGCACGATGGCGTGGCGGACGAGGTCGCGGCGGTGCTCGCGGCGGTCGTGGCGCCGCTCGAAGAAGCCGCGGAGGCCCTTCCCGCTGTTGATGCGCTCGTGCGCCTTATCGGCCTGCTCCTGCGTAATGCGGCCGTTGGCCAGCGCCTCATCGACGGTGTCGTTGGCTGCGTCGCGGATGGCCTGCTGGAGCTGCTCGGCGCTGATGCCGAGCTTCTCCGCGACGCGAGCCAGGAAGTTCCCGCGTGCCGACTGGCGCTCGGCGGTGGGCGTGGAGTCGGCCCCCGGCTCCTGGGCGGCGGCCTGGGTCGCCACACCCAGCGTCCCTGCGATGATGCCGGTAGCGGCGGCCGCGCCCAGCAGCGTTGTCTTGATGTTCATGGTATCCCTCTCTTGATCCTCTGCTTCCACCGCCCCTCACACGAGGGAGGCTCACTTCTAACAACGACACATTAGGCCGATGCGGGTGAAACCGGCGGCAACCAGCCGTAACTTCTGGGTAAAACCCGACGTTGAAGATGATGATGGATGCCGAGATCGAATCTGGACGCGCCCCGGTGCCAATCCGTAGAATGAAGGGCACACCCCCGGGAGAACCCCCCGATATGCCCCAGAAGAGCGACCGTGTCCAGCGCGAGATCGAAGACCTGCTGAACAAGCTGGACAACTTCGTGCCTGAAGAGCGGTTCATCTCCAAGGTGAAGAGCAAGCGGAAGGCCGAGGCCGGTCCCGGCCTCGTGTCCCGGATGGGGAAAGCGCTGGGCCGGCCGTTCCGCCGGATCACGCTGGGCCACGTGATGCTGGCGGGCATCGCCCTGATGTTGACCGCGTGGCTGGCGCCGAACCTGTACGGTGACTACGCGCGCATGGCCACCCTGTTGGGGTTGGTACTGGCGGGCGCCGCGATGCTTCTTTCGTTCATGGGCTGGGATTCCCGGCGCACCATCGCCGGTGGAGGCGTCGAGAAGCGATGGCGGGGTCAGGTAATCCGCTACGACCAGCCGACCGGATCGAACAAGGTCCGCGACTGGTTCCGCAAGCGCGGGCGCAGGTAATCCGCTGTCCCAACTACGACGTACCACTACCACCGGCACTGTTGACCGTGACTGGAGATCCCGTCTGAGGATGCGCTCCGCGCTTCTCGCACTGTCTTTGGCGGCGTTTGCGGCGGGCGCGTGTTCGCGTGGGGAAGGGAAGGACGCCTCGCCGACTGCGGTGCCGTCGGCGATCGCGACGGCGACAGCGGCGCCGGCCCCTACGGTTACCCCCGATGCAGTCGGCGGGCCTGCCGTGGACGGCGCGCGCGCGCTGGAACACGTGCGTACGCTCTCCGTCGATATCGGACCGCGCGTGGCGGGAACGGCGGACGAGATCACGGCACGTGACTATCTGAAGGCCGAGCTGGAGAGCTACGGCTACGACGTGACGACCCCGGAGTTCGAGTTCGACGCAAGCCTGTTCCTACCCGTCAGCGTCGATCTTAACGGCGAAGAGATCCTTGGAGTAGCGCTGCAGGGTACGGGGACGGGGACGGTAACAGCCCCCGTGGTTGTCGCGGGCATCGGGCGGCCGGAAGACTTCCCGCCGTCCGGGACAGGCGGCGCGATCGCGCTCATCGAGCGGGGAGACCTATCGTTCGGCGAGAAGGCGCGCAACGCCGTCGCCGCGGGGGCGGCGGGCGTCATTGTGTACAACAACGAGACGGGCTCGATCGTGGGAGATCTTGGCGACCGGGTGGACATCCCCGTGGCGGGCATACGCCAGGCCGATGGCCAGGCGCTCGTGGCGCGAGTCACCGCCGGGCCCGTCGAGGCGACGATCGTCATCAACAACCCGCAGACGACGGCATACAACGTCGTCGCCAAACCACGGGGCGTGTCGACGTGTACGACCGTCACAGGAGGGCACTACGACAGCGTGCCGACCACCGGCGCGGCCGATGACAACGCATCGGGCACGGCGGCAGTGCTGGAGACGGCGCGCGTGGCAGTGGCGCGCAAGCTGCCGGGGGCCAACTGCTTCGTGCTGTTCGGCGCGGAAGAGTTCGGGCTGTACGGGAGCCGGGACTTCGTGAACGACCTCTCGGACGAGGAGCTGAACGCCCTTCGGGCCATGATCAACCTGGATGTCGTAGGGCTTCCGCAAGACCTGGAACTGATCGGCTCGGAGGACATGGTGCGGCAGGCCGGCATCGTCGCGGACAGCCTTGGGCTGCCGTCGCGGTCATCATTCGTGCCAAGCGGCGCGGGCAGCGACCACCTGAGCTTCCAGGATGCGGGGGTGCCGGCGGTGTTCCTGTACCGCGACGACCCGGTGATCCACACGCCAGAGGACGCGATCGACCGCATCAGCCCCGATTCGCTGGCGCAGACCGCGGAAGTGGCGGCGGGGCTCCTGGTGGAGCTGGGCAACTGAGGCCAATCCAGGCGTAATTGCCGCCCTGCATCCTGTCCGATACGATCCCGGCGGTTCCAGCGGACCTTCGGAGGTTGCACTTGAGGCTCCCACGAGTCCTGCCGATCATCGCGTGCTGCGTGCTGGGCGTGCTTGCCGCGGCGTGCTTCGGGGGTGGCAGTGGCGACGGCGCCGGCAAGGCGCCCGACAGCAGCAAGATCCCCACCGCCACGCTGCCGGCGGAGCTTCCGCAGGTGCGCATCCTGGGCGAAAGCATCGTTTCGACCGGCGGGCGGCGCACGTACACGATCCGCAGCGGCGACACGTTCTCGGCGGTGGCGGAGCGGCTTGGCATCACGCTGGAGGAGCTGGTCGCGGCCAACCCGGGCGTCGACGCGGGCCTGCTGCAGGATGGCGACGTGATCAACCTGCCGGAAACGGTGGGCAACCCGCCGGCTGCGACCACACCGGCACCCACCGAGGCGGCCAACACGCCCGAGGCCGAGGAGCCCGCCGTCGAAGATACGCCTGTGCCCGAGGAGCCGTTGCCGACGGACACCCCGGTACCGCCCGCGCCGACTGAAGCGCCACCACCGGCCGAGGCCACGCCGACGGCGCAGTCGCTGGGGCGCACGTACACCGTCGAAGCCGGCGACTCGATGGCGAGCATCGCGGCGCGGTTCGGGTACACGGTGGAGACGCTGATCGGGGCGAATCCCGGCGTCGACCCGAACAATCTCGTGCCGGGGCAGACGATCTTCCTTCCCTGACAGACACCGTCAGGCGCCGGATGCGAAACGCTCGCGCAGGAGCGCCTCCGCGATGATCATGTCCTCCTGCGTGGTCACCTTGAAGTTCGACCACGCGCCCTCGTACACGGTGACCGCGTGACCGAGCGCCTCCACGAGCGCGGCGTCGTCTGTGGCTGGGGTGTTCCCGGCTTCACGATGGGCCTTCAGCAGAAGTTCGCGGTCGAAGCACTGCGGCGTCTGCGCCAGCCACAGGCCCTCGCGCGCTGGGGTTCCCGTTACGACGGGCGGATCGCCCTCGACCTGCTTCACGGTGTCGCGGGCGGGCACTGCGCACAGCGCGGCGCCGGTCTCGCGCGCGAGGGCAACGCCCCGGGCGATGATGTCGGGCGTGACGAGCGGGCGCGCGCCATCGTGCACAGCGACGATGGCTGATGCGATGGCTGCCGATCCGGCCGCATCGAGGCCGGCGCGGACGCTTTCCTGGCGCGTGGCGCCGCCGGGAACGACGGCCTTCACCTTTGCATCGAAACGCCACTCGCGGACGAACTCGTACATCCGCTGCAGGGACACTTCGGATGCGACGACGACGATGCCGTCGATGGCGTCGCAGCGCTTGAAGGCGGCGAGCGTCCAGGCAAGCAGCGGCCTGCCGGCCAGCTGCGCGAAGACCTTGTCCACGCCGCCCATGCGTTCGCTGCGCCCCGCGGCCACGACGATCCCGCATGCGAGGCCTGTGCGCTGGTTGGCCATCTGCTCCGAGTCCTCCGCTATGTGCACAGCCGGTGCGGCCACAATCTACCGTTACACTGCGCGCATGGACGAGTCCCGGCTTCGCGCCGAGCAACTGCTGACGCTTTCGGGCGGGGCGCGCCGCGTCTCCGATCTGGTATCGGCATCCGTGGAGCCGCTGCACTACGAGGTGATGCGCCATCTGCTCCGCATGAGCGAAGAGGACATGATCGAGGCGCTGGGCGAGGCCGTGGACGCCCGGTTGGTGAAGCGGGGACCGGATCGGTTCACTTACGTGCCGCACGATGAGGCGACTGGAGAGGCGATCCGCGAGGCCCTGGGCGAGGAGCGCCTCGACCGTCTCCGCGGACAGATCGCCGGGGCGAGCAAGCGCGTCCTCGAGTAGCTCTACTTCGCGGAGGCGCCGGCGTTGCGCTCCAGGTGCTTGCGGACGGCGGCGTTGAAGATCTCCGGGCGCTCGAACTGCGGGCAGTGCGCGGCTTCCGGCACTTCTTCGATGACTGCGCCGGTGATGGTGGAGCCGAGGAACTTCATGCCATCGACGATGCCGGCGTCGAGCGCGCCGTAGATCACCAGCGTCGGGACGCCGATCTGGTGCGCGCGATCCCGGGTGCCCGCCCACGTGGTCAGAGCCTGCCAGGCGCCGATGAAGCCATCGACCGACATCTGTGTCATGCGGCGCTTCTCGTAGTCGCGACGGCCCGCGGGCATGTGCGGCGGGTCGGGCATGCCCGGCATCTCGGCCACGGCAGCCATGCCCTGCTCCTGCGCGAGCTTGAAGCGGTGCTCGATGTAGCTGGCGACGGTGGGATTCTTGTGGATGTCGAACCCGGGACCGGTGTCGTGCAGTGTCAGCGACAGCAGGCGTCCCGGGCTGTGCAGCGCGATCTCCTGCGCGACGGCCCCACCCATCGAGTGCCCCACGAGGTGGTAACGCTCGAACCCCGCGTGATCGGCCAGGGCCATGATGTCGCCTGCCATCTGCACGATCGTGTAGGCGGCGCGATCCGTTGGCGCCTCGGAACGGCCGTGGCCGCGGTGGTCCATGATCAGGACGCGGTGGGTGCCGGTGAACTCCGGGAGCTGGTGGGCCCAGTCGCC
Source organism: Chloroflexota bacterium (assembly GCA_016213125.1). GTDB lineage: Bacteria > Chloroflexota > Dehalococcoidia > DSTF01 > JACRBR01 > JACRBR01. Next base: position 5,459 of record JACRBR010000267.1, read on the forward strand.
CACGTCGCCGGTGTAGCCGTGGACGAAGACGAGCGGCTCGCCCTCTTCGCCGTGGCGCTCGTAGTACATCTTGATGCCGTTGATTGTTGTTGTTGGCATGGGTCCGTCCTTCGTCGGGAGGTCGCCGCCTGACGAGCAGGCCATATCGATCATAAGGCTCTGAGCGGATACTGTCTCCCCACCCATAGACCGAGAGCCCGAGGAGGAAGCTTTGGAGATTGGCGTGCACGTGCCGCAGGTGGGTCCGCTGGCCTCGAAGGAGAGTGTGGGCGCGTTCGCTCGGGCGGCGGACGAGGCCGGGTTCGACGGGCTGTGGGTGTTCGACCACGTGGTGCTGCAGAAGGAGCAGCAGTCGAAGTACCCGTACTCGCCGGATGGGAGCCTGGGGTTCTCGCCGACGATGGACTTCCTGGAACCGCTGACGCTGGCCGCGTGGCTGGCGGGCATCACGAAGCGGGCGCGGATCGGGACATCGGTGCTGGTGCTGCCGATGCGGCAGCCGGTGCTGCACGCGAAGATCATGGCGACGATCGATCATCTGTCGGGCGGGCGCTTCGTGCTGGGCGCGGGGGTGGGGTGGTGGAAGCAGGAGTTCGAGGTGCTGGGCGTGCCGTTCGAGCGGCGCGGCAGGCGCATGGACGAGTGCCTGCAACTGCTGCGGGCGCTGTGGACCGACGAGTTCGTCGAATTCCGCGGCGAGTTCTACGAGTGCGTGGACTGGGCATGCAATCCCAAGCCGGCGCAGGAAGGCGGCCTGCCGATCTGGCTGGGCGGGGAGAGCCGGAAGCAGCTGGAGCGGGCGGGCAAGTACGGCGACGGGTGGCTGGCGACGGCGGCGTCGCTGCCGACGCTGAAAGACGGCTTCGAGGTGGCGCAGGAGGCGGCATCGAAGGCGGGCCGGGATCCGTCGAAGCTGCGGCTGGCGATCGAGGGGACGGGGACGCTGAAGCCGGACAACCTGGAGCGGACGGCGGAGCGGCTGTACCGGCTGAAGGAGCTGGGGGTGTTCCACGCGATCCTGGGGGTGCACCCGCGGTACATGGCGGAGCCGCGGCCGATCCTGGAGGAGTTCGCGTCGAAGCACCTGCCGGGCCTGCGGGCGTAGCGGCGCGCCGGTCGTTGACGTCGTCACGCGAGGTGTTGATTGCATTTTCGGATTTTCCTTCGTGCCCTCCAGATGCGGGGAGAGTGCGGTTTGGCGCGGCCCAGATTCGAATCTTTGATTGGTTTGATTACCACGAGCCCCGGGCAATCAATCCCCCAGGGCGGTGGTTGAATCTGCAGCGGGCGCCGGATTGATTGAATTGGTTGCATGGCCCGGACGACGATCAGCGCAGCGCCTGCGGTGGAGGGCGTCGCGGCGGAGTGTGGTGGCCGGGGACGATCGAAGGGTGATCTCGTAGCCATGGCGCGAGCGTAGGGCTAGGGCGGAGCGATCTCCAAGCGCGGCGCCGCTTGCGCGACTGCACTTTCGAAAAATAATCCCTCTTCTTGACATGCGAAGGCGGCCGGACCGTGGGAAACGCGGCGGAGGGGTACGGCGTTGGGATCGGTGAGAGGGTCCGCCCGGGGGCGGGCCGGAGGCTCACGATGGGGACGATCATCTCACAACATGACGGGGCGGAGGCGGGGGCGCCCGTCCGATGCCCTATCTGCGCGCAGCCGAACGAGGCGATGCGGTACTGCCGGCACGTGCGGTGGACGTTCGACCAGGGCGGGCCGCTGGAGTTCGCGCGGTTCGCGGTCGAGACCAGCCCGTACGTCAGTGCGCGCGGGCACAGCGCTCGCGAGATCCCGAAGGCGTGGTGGGAAGAGAAGGGCGACTGGATCGTGGAGAAGGTGCTGCTGCACCTGGACGCATCGGACGGGTACGTCTTCGGGGAGCTGAGCGACCTGGACCTGCTGGCGCGGGACGTCTGGCGGGAGTTCCAGCCGGAGCCGGAGAGGCCGCAGATGCAGCGGGTGGATCCGGTCTAGCGGCCCTCCACACTTGATGCCCAAGCCACTTGAGGATGGGCCGAAGCTGGAAGCTAGATGCTGGATGCGAGAGTCGGCACTCGCCTGACCTCGTCGCTTCACCAAGTTGTACCGGTACCGCACAGCGCAAGAGAACGCCATTGCGCACGCCGCCGTCATTGCGGGCTGAAAGCCCGCGCTGCGAGGATGCAGGGGCTTGCCTAGCACCCCTGGCACCTGCCGGGCCTCAATCGATGCAGACCGCGCCACCGCCGGTAAACGTCCGGCGTGGTTCTTCTGCGACAACCTGCGTTTCGCCGTCGGGGGCGACTTTGTACGCGACGGCGTAGTCGCCGGCGGTGGGGCTGCAGTTGTCCAGCACCGTCATCACGCGCACGAGGAACGCATCGCCGGCGGCGGCGGTGGCGCCGTCGTAACGGGCGAAGCCTCCGACGGTGGCCCTGATCAGCGACGCCGCCTCGACCTCGGAGTCGATGGGGCCGAAGAGTTCCAGCAGCGCATCCGCGCTGTGGATGGTGACGGTGCCGCCGGGCACGTCGACGTCGAGCACGAAGGCGCGACAGGCAAGGCCGCCGCGCCGGACCAACGGCTCTTCATCGGAGTCGCCGCAAGAGCCCAGGGCGCGTTCGCGGACGGGATAGTCCGGGGTGAAGTGATACTCGCCGTCGGCGAGGGGTGTGTCGTGCCATTCGGCGTCTTTGTAGGCGGCCTCGTCCTCGGCGGTGGTCCAGACGTAGGAGACGCAGCGCGCGCCCATCGCGAGGGCGGCGAAGGCGATGTGGGCCGATATGAACACGATGCGGAAGAGCATGGTGCACCTCCAGTGGCGGGTGTCTTCCGGGTGATTCTACGCTGTCGGGGCAGCGGATGTTCCCGGCCGGGCCGCGACCGTCCGGCGCGTGGGTGAAGGGTGGCGCTATCGCACGCGGCGCGGGCGGTGGGTGGGGCTGCAGGGCGCAGCAGGCTGCGCCCCTACGCGGAGTGCACGGCGGTTTCGGGCGGGGTGGGGTGACCGGTGGCTGCGGGCATGCCGCAGCATGCCCCTACGTGCCGGCGAGTTTCTTTACTACGGGGGCTAGGGCTTCGAAGCCGTCGCCGGAGAAGGCGACGTAGCTGAAGCCGAACTTCTCGCGGCGCTCCTGGAGGGCATCGACGATCTGGTCCGCGGAGCCGATGACGGCGTGCGGGGTCAGCAGCACCTCTTCGGCCGACATGCCGAAGCCGCCGGAGACGCGTTCTGCCATGCCCTTCTGGTCGTCGGTGACGATGCAGACGAAGACGGTGACGCTGAGCTCGATGTCGTCGAAGCGGCTGCCGGCGGCCTCGCGGATCCAGCCGATCTTCTCGGCGGTGGAGGTCTGATCGCCGGTGTTCATGACCTCGCGGTTGACGGCGCCGGGGGCGAGGTTGAAGTTGACGCTGATGATGTTGGCCTCGCGCGCGGCGAGGGAGAGGACGCGCTTGCCGCCGCCTCCGACGAGGATGGGGACGGGGTTCTGTACGGGCTTCGGGGTGCCGGTGTGGTTGGTGATGGTGTAGTACTTGCCGCTGAAGTTCACGGGTTCGCCGGAGAGGAGGCCCTTGATGATGGTGAGGCCCTCGGCGAAGCGGCTGATGCGGACGCCGGGGCGGTCGTAGGGGATTCCGGAGGCGACGTAGTCTGTCTCCATCCACCCGGCCCCGATGCCGAGCTCGAGCCGGCCGCCGGAGAGCAGGTCGAGCGTGGCGGCCTCCTTCGCCTGGACGAGGGGGTGCTTGTAGTCGTTATCGAGGACGAGGCCGGCGACGCGGAGGGTGCTGGTGGCGTCGGCGGCGGCCATCATGGCGGGCATGGGGGCGAGCTGGTCGTCGAAGTGGTCGGGGATGAACAGGGTGGAGAAGCCGAGGCCCTCGATCTTGCGGGCCTTCTCCTGCCACTCCTCGCGGGAGCGGCCGCGCGACGTCTGGACCCCGAACCGGAACTTCTTCGCCATCCTGCACCTCTTTCCGCCGTACTTGCCGTTCGCTGTCAACCTGGAGCTTCGATCCCTGAGTCGTGATTCTAACGCTTCGTTGGCTCTGCGACTCGCCAGAAGGCATCGCACGCGGGGGAAATCCGCCAAACAAGAAGCTGTACCGCGTCGGTCCGGCTTCGCCGGACGCACAGCCGAGGGCGGCTATGCTCCATGCTTCGCGCCGCGAGAACTACGGTCGCTTCGTTAGCTCTGCGACTCGCCGGAAGGCATCGCACGCGGCGGAAATCCGCCAAACAAGAAGCTGTACCGCGTCGGTCCGGCTTCGCCGGACGCACAGCCGAGGGCGGCTATGCTCCACGCTTCGCGCCGCGCGAACTAACGGTATTTCGGAATCCCTACACTAGACTGCGTAGCCATTAGGGCCGGGCTTGTATTCGGCACGAAGTTGTGTGACAACGGGCCGACGGGAACTCTGCGCCGGGCGCGGACGAAGCGAACGGAGGCTGCGATGGGGCTGGATAGTGCAATCGTGGTGGCGGTACTGATCGCCGCCGTCCTGGTGTACGACCGGCTGGGCGGCAGCGACGAGCTGGCGCGGCGCATGTTCCAGGTGGGGCTGGCGGTATCGCTGGTGTTCCTTGTGATCGCGGCCACCAACGCGTTTATTCGCCCCTCACCGGAGGGCGGCCTCGAGATTCTCGGCTCCGACTTCGGCGAGGGCGATAACTCCGACACCGCAAACCGGATCGCAGCCGCGACGACGATTCACTACGTGCTCGGCGTGCTCTTCTTCGTCATCGGCCTCACGACCATTCGCCGCATGCACACCGTCCCTCTGGCGTTCGCGTTGGGCGGCCTGTTGCTGATCCTCGTAGGCGGCAGCCTGGGCGGCGCCGAAGCGTACAACCTACTGATTCGGCTCGACCTCGGCTCGTCACAGGGCGTCGACGTTGTGACGTTTGTTGCCGCGCTGGGCGGAACGGGGGCGCTGATCTGGTACGGCTTCCGTCTGGAGTCCGAATACGAGACGATCGAGATCGACGAACACGACAACGAGGAGCCCATACCCCCCGAATGAACGAGCCTGAATCGCGCGCGGAGCAACTGTATGACGAAGGCGCGGCTTCGCTGGCTGCCCGCTGGGATGACGACGTGGCGATGGTGCGCTATCCGGAGCGGCCGGAGCTTCACGACCCGCGCGCCACGTTGGCGTATGCGGGCACGCTGCTGCGCGAGGGCGGGGGCGGCAACACCGAGCGGGCGTCCCGCGCGATCAGGGCGGTGCTGGCGCTGCAGGAGACGCGCGAACAGGACGCGCACCGCGGCAACTTCCGCTGGATGCTGGAGGAGGAGGGGGTCCGGGACCTGAACGGCGTGGAGTTCATGCTGGACGGACTGAACTACCTGATCCGCGAATACGCGGGCGTGATCCCCGACGATGTGGCGAGCGAGATGCGGGCGGCGATCGCGCTGGGGCTGGCGGAGATCGACCGGCTGGACGTGCACCCGGGGTACACGAACATCGCGCTGAGCGACATCTGCAACAGCGTGCTGGGCGGCGAGACACTGGGCGAGGACGAGTACGTCGATCGCGGGGCGAGCCGGCTGGACGAGTGGTTCGAGTTCACGAACCGCAGCGGGGCGCCGCACGAGTTCAACAGCCCGACGTACCTCGCGGTGGACATCGCGCGGATGGCGTTCCTGGCGGAGCAGACGGCCGACCCGGACATCGCGCTAAAGGCGCGGGTGGCGAAGGAGCGGCTGTGGCTGCACGCGGCGACGCACTATCACCCGGGGCTGGCACAGCTCGCGGGGCCGCACTCGCGCTCGTACTTCGACGGATGGACGGGCGCGGGCGGGTACCTGAAGTTGATGCTGTGGCGGCTGCTGGGCGATGAGGCGCTGCGGCGAGAGACGTCGTATGCGGCGCGGAGCCGCGAGGAGGGCCACACGGGCGTGGCGCTGGAGGCCATGCACTGCCCGGCGTACATCGAGCGATGGCTGCGCGAGAAGCGGTATCCGTTCTGGTGCGCGGAGACGACGGACGTCGAGCGCGAGCTGGACATCGCGACGTACATGACGGACAGCTACGCGGTGGGGACGGCGTCACGGTCGTACGCGGTGGGCGAGCCCGTGGAGCAGTGGGAATCGCCGAACAGCGTGCTGCTGCAGTTCCGGCGCGAGGCGGCGCCGGGCTACGGCACGCTGTTCGCTCGGTATGTGATCGACGACCGGGGGCACGGGGCGGGGCACGCTTCGCCACGCGAGGCGGAGGACTGGACCGACGACGGGACGTTCGTGGGGGCGCAGCACCGCAACCGGGCGATCGTGGCGTACGGGCTGCGGCCGCGGCTGCGTCCGACGCGCAGCTACAAGCTGAGCGTGAACATGCTGGGGGCGGCGGGGGCGGAGATCCGGGTGGGCGGCGCGCCCGTCGACGCATCGACGCACGGGGCGATCGCGGTACACGCGGGCGAGGCGGTGTGCATTGCCGTGGGGGACGTGTACGTGGCGATCATGCCGCTGGAGCCCTCGGATATGGGATCGGACGCGCCAATCGAGCTGCACCTGGACGGCGAAAAGCTGACGCTGGACATCTACAACTACCGCGGGTTCGCGAAGCAGTTCTGGGAGCACCGCACGCAGGCGGGGCCGTTCTACAAGGGCAACGTGCGCAGCGCCTTCGTGCTGGAGGTGGCGGAACGGCGGGAGTACGCGGACATCGATGTGTTCGCGGGGCACATCGCGGATGCGATGCTGGCGGACAGCGCGAACGACGAGTACGTGCGGGAGATCGCGTACGCATCCGGGACGGCGAGCATGGCGCTGCGGTACAGCCTGTGGGACATGACCCCGGTGGAGCGGCGGTTCGACGGGGCGGGGTACGAGGCGCCGATGGGGCGGGCGGGCGCGCTGGACGGGACTGGGCCGCAGTTCCTGCAGTCGTGGGAATCGTTGATCACGCTGGGGCGTGCGCGGCTGCTGGCGGGGACGACGCCAAAGTGGCTGGTGGCAGACGATGGCGCGCGGCATTATGTCTTCGTGAACCCCAGCGACGAACAGGCGCCGGTGTGGCTGGAGACGCCGGACAGCGTCGTGGAGTGCGACGCGTTCGGGTTCGGGCGGGTGGAGCTGGATGATGCCACGGGGGCGGTGGCGATCGAGGCGACGGGAGAGATCGGGACGGTGCGGGTGCGCCGGGACGGGGAGATCACGCTGACCATCAACGGCGTGGACGTGACGGGCTCGCTGCTGCGGACGACGGAGCCGAATGTGCGGGAGTTCCGGGGGTTCTAGGGCGGTGCTCCAACGGAGTGCTCAGGCCATTTGATTACGAGCCGAAGCTGGATGCTGGATCGTGGAATCGACACTCGGCTGGCCTTGTCCCTTCATCAAGGTGCTCCGGCACCGGAGAGCATGCTCTTGAACGAGAACGCGCGGGCTGAAAGCCCGCGCTGCGAGGATGA
>JACRBR010000274.1 GCA_016213125.1 Chloroflexota bacterium
GGGCGGGCGGCGAGCTGGTGCGGCGGCCGCACATCGTCGGGTACAACTGCGCGGGCGTGGTGCGCGAGGTAGGGGCGGAGGTGACGGACCGGAAGGCGGGCGACCGCGTGACCGCGCTGATGGCGAACGGGTCGCACGCGGAGCTGGTGTCGGTGCCGTCGACATCGACATGGGTGGTGCCGGACGGCGTGACGTTCGAGCAGGCGGCGTGCGTGCCGGTGGCGTTCGGGACGGCGCACGACTGCGTGCACGAGTTCGGGCGCGTGAAGGCGGGCGAGACCGTGCTCATCCAGGCGGGGACCTCCGGCGTGGGGATCGCGTGCGTACAGATCGCGAAGCGGGCGGGGGCGACCGTCCTCGCGACGTCGTCGTCGGACGAGAAGCTGGAGCGGCTGCGGGCATACGGGATGGACCAGGGCGTGAACTACGCCAGCGGCGACTTTGTGGCGCAGGTGCGGAAGCTCACGAACGGGCAGGGCGCGGACCTCATCGTTGATTCGGTTGGCGGGAAGACGCTGGAGGGGAGCATCCTGTGCGCCGCCTACCGCGGGCGGGTGATCACGGTCGGGAACGTGAGCCGCGAGGGCAAGGGCATCGACGTGGGGCCGCTGTCGGGGGCGAACGCGTCGCTGACGGGCGTGTTCTTCGGGCTGGAGACGTTCCGCTCGGCCGCGCGGGTGGTGCCGATGATGAACCAGATCCTGGCGGACATCGCGAAGGGCGACCTTCGGGTCGCGGTCGACCGGACGTACCCGCTGTCGGAGGCGGCGGCGGCGCACGCATACATCGAGTCGCGGGCGGCGTTTGGGCGGGTGGTGCTGGTGCCGTAGGGCTAGTCGTCAGTCATCAGTCGTCAGTCGTCAGTGGTCGGATGTCAGTCATCGATCATCAGCGGTCAGTCTAAGTGACGCCAGAGCGGATCGCGTCTTATTCACTTCACGAGCTGTCGGAGGACGAAGGGGAGGATGCCGCCGTGGGTGTAGTAGTCGAGTTCGACCGGGGTGTCGATGCGGCAGAGGGCCTGGAAGGTCTTCGCGACGCCGTCTGGTGATATCGCTCTTACCGTCACGCGCTGGCCGGGCTTGATGGCGGCGATGCCTTCGATGTCGTAGGTCTCCTCGCCGGTAAGGGCGAGGGTCTCGCGGTCCTGGCCGGGCTCGAACTGCAGCGGGAGGACGCCCATACCGATGAGGTTGCTGCGATGGATGCGCTCGTAGGACTTCGCGATGACGGCGCGGACGCCGAGGAGCGCGGTGCCCTTCGCCGCCCAGTCGCGCGATGAGCCGGTGCCGTACTCCGCGCCGGCAATGATGATGAGCGGCACGCCCTCGGCCTGGTAGCGCTCCGACGCCTCGAAGATGGTCATCTGGTCGCCGGAGGGGAGGTGGCGGGTGAGGCCGCCCTCCGTGCCGGGGGCGATCTGGTTGCGGAGGCGCACGTTGGCGAAGGTGCCGCGCACCATGACCTCGTGGTTGCCGCGGCGCGTGCCGTAGGAGTTGAAGTCCTCGGGCGCGACCTCGTGGTGCATGAGGTATTTCGCGGCGGGCGAGGTCTTCGCGATGCTGCCGGCGGGCGAGATGTGGTCGGTGGTGACGCTGTCGCCGAGCATGGCCAGCACGCGGGCGGCGCGCACGTCGGATGGCGGCGTGGGATCGATCGACATGCCGTCGAAGTACGGGGGCTTGCGGATGTAGGTGCTGTCCTCGTCCCAGGCGAATCGCTCGCCATGTGGGATATCAAGCGCGCGCCACTCGTCGGTACCTTCGAAGACGTGGGCGTACTTCGCGCGGAACTGCTCGGACTTGACCGACGTACGGATGGCATCGCGGACCTGCTGCTGCGTGGGCCAGATGTCGCGCAGGTACACGGGGGCGCCGTCCTTGTCCATGCCGAGGGGCTCGCGCTGGAGGTCGATGTCCATGGTGCCGGCGAGCGCGTAGGCGACGACGAGCGGGGGCGAGGCGAGATAGTTCGCACGGACCTCCTGCTGGACGCGGCCCTCGAAGTTGCGGTTGCCGGAGAGCACGGAACAGGCGACAAGGTTGTGGTCGCGGATCGCGCTCGAGACGGCGTCGGGGAGGGGGCCGCTGTTGCCGATGCAGGTCGTGCAGCCGTAGCCGACCAGGTAGAAGCCGAGCTGTTCGAGATACGGCGTGAGGCCGGCCGCATTGAAGTACTCGGTCACGACCTGTGAGCCGGGGGCGAGCGACGTCTTCACCCACGGTTTCGCCGTGAGACCACGCTCGGCGGCGTTCTTCGCGAGGAGGCCGGCGGCCAGCATGACGGCGGGATTCGAGGTGTTCGTGCACGATGTGATGGCGGCGATGACGACGGAGCCGTGGGTGAGGGTGTAGGTGTTCCCGGCATCGGTGACGGCAACCCGCTCGAACGGGTCGTCCATCGGGGCGACGTCTGTGGTGGCCGGGCTACCACCCTCGCTGACCCAGCGGCTGAGGCGCTCGGGGTCGATCACGTTGCACTGCTCGAAGGTCGAGAGGGCCTTGCGCCACTCGTGCTTGCTGCGCGAGAGCGGCACCCGGTCCTGCGGGCGTTTCGGGCCGGCGATGCTCGGCTCGACATCCGCCAGATCGAGTGCCAGCGAGTCGGAAAAGTGCGGCTCGGGCGTGTCGTCCGTGCGGAAGAGGCCCTGCGCTTTCGCGTACGCCTCGACCAGTGCTACGACGGCGTCGGGGCGGCCGGTGAAGCGCAGGTACGACAGCGTCTCGGCGTCGATGGGGAAGAAGCCCATCGTCGCACCGTACTCCGGGGCCATGTTCGCGATGGTCGCGCGGTCGGGCAGCGATAGCGCGGAGAGGCCGGGGCCGTAGAACTCGACGAACTTGCCGACGACGCCTTTCTTGCGGAGCATCTCCGTCACCATGAGTACGAGGTCGGTGGCGGTTGCACCCTCGGGGAGCTGGCCGGTGAGCTTGAAGCCGATGACCTGCGGGGTGAGCATGGGCATGGGCTGGCCAAGCATCGCCGCTTCGGCCTCGATGCCGCCGACTCCCCAGCCGAGGACGCCGAGGCCGTTGATCATCGTGGTGTGCGAGTCCGTACCGACGACGGTGTCCGGATAGACGACCACGCCAGCGTCCTCGGCGCGCTCGAAGACGACGGAGGCGAGGTACTCGAGGTTCACCTGGTGGACGATGCCGGTGTCGGGCGGGACGACGCGGAGGTCGTTGAAGGAGTCCTGTCCCCAGCGCAGCAGCGCGTACCGTTCGGTGTTGCGCTCCATCTCCCTGCGGGCGTTGAAGAGGAAGGCCGCGTTCGTGCCGAACTGGTCCACCTGCACGGAGTGGTCGATCACGAGGTCGGAGGGCTGCAGGGGGTTGATGCGGCGGGGATCGCCGCCGAGGTCCTTAATGGCGTCGCGCATGGCGGCAAGGTCGACGACGCAGGGGACGCCCGTGAAGTCCTGCATGAGGACGCGGGCGGGCCGGAACTGGATCTCCTTATCGGAGGGCGCCGTGGGATCCCAGGACGCGAGGGCGGCGATGTCGTCCTTCGTGACCGATCGGCCATCCTCGTGACGCACCAGGTTCTCGAGGAGGACCTTGAGGGAGAAGGGCAGGCGCGAGACCGCTCCGGCGCCGGCGTTCTCGAGCGCGTCGAGGCTGTACATCTCGACCCGGCGGCTGCCGACGGTGAGGCTGGTCCGAGCGCCGAAGCTATCGATGGTGGTGGGCATGGCAGGGTGCTCCTTCACGAGGGGATCAGCTCATTGTAGTTCCGGGGCGGCGTAGGAGGGCGGTCGGCGGTGGAGGTCGGCAGGGCCGGGATGGGTGGCGGGCGCATGCAAGCAGTCCGGGCGCTGCGGCTTCAGGCGCGAGGCCGATACCACAGGCTGAGGGCCGGGGTTACTACTGGCGAGGTGCACGTAGAAAAGCGTGCTGTGTGGAAATCGTAGCCGGTGCGAAATTGAAAGGTTCAGGGGGTTGAAATCCTGAGGCCGATCGAGGATGATAGCCCGGAAGGGTGAAGCCCATAACAGGTTAGCAATTTCCTGAAAGAGTCTTCATGGTCAGCCGACCGACGCTCGGCGCAGATTCAATCGCAACCGTTTCCGTTCGTCCCGCGTGGAGCTTCTTGACAAACCACGCGGTCCTGCTGGTGTACGTCGCCCTCCACCCGGACTCCACTGTCCGGACCATCGCGCTCGACGTGGGCATCACGGAGAGGGCAACGCTGGCCATCATGCGGGATCTGGACCTGGAGGGCATTGTCGACCGGCGGCGGACCGGCCGGCGAAATGAGTACTCCGTGAACTTCGGCCGCCTGTCCATGCTGCGCCGGGGGGGAACGTCGAGTCCACTGACGCCGCGGCTCTTCGTAGACGTGGTGATCAAGACGCTGTTCGAGATCGCTTCGCGGGCAGGGATGGTGGTGCAACATGCGCCGCCCACGGTCGTGGAAGACAGCGAAAGCCAGGCGCGCGTCGGAAGCTGGGGGTTCTTCACGAACCACATGCTGATCCTGCTGGCTATCGCGCGCGATGGATCGCAGACGGTGCGGGAGCTTTCGGGGGCGGCGATGGTGACGGAGCGCGCTGCCGTTGCGATCCTCAACCAGATGGAGGCTGAGGGGATCATCCAGCGGAGGCGAGAAGGGCGGCGGAACTCGTACACCATTGACTACGACGGGTTCCTGATGTTCCGCGGCTGGCAGTTCGAGACGTGGCGCATTCCGCCGGAGCTCGTGGACGTAGCGATCACGGGTATCCGCATGCTGGCAAGCAGATCAGGGGCGTGAGATAAAGCGGCAGGCGAGAGAGATGACGAGCCCGGGCATTGGAGTGCCGCGCCCTGTCCAGCCGGCGCGGCCAACCTGGACGTTCCTGACGAATCATCCGGTCATCCTGATGTTCGTCGTGCAACATCCGGAATCAACCGTCCGCGTGATCTCACAGGGAGTCGGACTGACGGAGCGCGCTGCGCTCGCGATCCTGCGCGATCTGGACGACGAGGGACTGGTGGACCGCCATCGCAACGGACGTAACAACACGTACGTCGTGAACTACAGCCGGCTCCGGGGACTCGCGAGCGGAACGGAGATGGATCCCGCGGTATTCGCCGTGGTCGGTGCGCTTATCTCCATCTCGCCCGAGGCGAGAAAGACAGCGCGCGACCACCAGCCGACGGCGCACGACAAGCGTCCGCGCGAGACGGTGTTCGAGTTTTTCACGAACCACACGCAGATGCTGGCGGCCATCGCGCGCGACAGCTCGGCGACCGTGCGCGATCTGGCCGCGCGGGTGCGGGTTACGGAGCGCGCGGCCATGTCCATCTTGAGCCAGCTTGAGGCCGAGGGGATCGTCCAGCGGCACCGCGAGGGCCGCCGCAACAGATACACGATCGACCTGGAAGCGTTCCGTTCGTTCCGCGGGTGGCAATACAACGGCTGGGCGGTGCCGAAGCCGCTGGTGAACGTCGCGGTGGAGGCGGTACGGGCGATCGGGCGGCTGTAGCGAGTTGTCAGTCTTCAGTAATCAGTTCTCAGTTCTCGTTCAAGACCAACGCGCGGCTAACCAGTCCGGCTCGATTCGCCGACGCTACTCCACAGCCCTTCCGCTGCTTGCAGCCCTCCCGAGCGTCACCGGAGTCCGTGCGTGTCCCTGGGGACGGGGCGGGTTACCCTGCCTGGATGAAGGCTGAAATCCTCTCTATCGGCACGGAGATCCTCCTGGGGGAAATCGTCGATACGAACGCGGCGTACATCGCGTCGCGCCTGCCGGCCCTGGGGATCGACATCTACTACAAGCACGTGGTGGGGGACAACCTGGAGCGGCTGGCGGAGACGATCGGGCGGGCGCGGGAGCGTTCGGACGTCGTGATCTGCACCGGCGGGCTGGGGCCGACGCAGGATGACCTTACGCGCGAGGCGATCAGCGCCGTGATGCGCGAGGAGGCGGTGGTGGACCCGCAGCTCGAAGCGAACCTTCGGGGGTTCTTCGAGTCGCGCGGGGTGAAGATGGCCGAACAGAACGTGAAGCAGTGCTGGCTGATCCCGTCGTCGCGGGCGATCCCGAACCCGCGGGGGACCGCGCCGGGGTGGTGGGTGGAGCGCGACGGCAAGATGATCGTGGCGATGCCTGGGCCGCCGACGGAGATGACGCGGATGTGGGACAAGGAGGTCTCACCGGAGCTGCTGCGCCGGAATCCCGGCACGATCCTGATCACCCGGACCATCAAGACCGCGGGGGTGGGCGAGAGCAACGTCGACGAGATGATCACGCCGCTGCAGGAGTCGCAGAACCCGAGCATCGGGACGTACGCCAAGCAGGACGGCGTGCACGTGCGCCTGGCAGCGAAGGCGCCTGACGAACAGGCAGCGTGGCGGCTGCTGGCGCCGATGGAGGAGGAGATCCGGCTGCGGCTGGGGGCGTTCGTGTGGGGCGCGGACGACGACACGTTCGAGAGCGTCGTGTGCGACATGATGAAGGAGCGCGGGGTGACGCTGGCGACGATGGAGTCGTGCACGGGCGGTCTGCTGGCGAGCACGATCACGGATGTGCCGGGATCGTCGTCGTGCTTCCGCGGCGGCCTGGTGTCGTACGCGACGGAGATGAAGATCGCTTGGGGCGTGCCTGCGGAGATCATCGAGGAGCACGGGGTGATCAGCGTCGACACGGCGAGGGAGATGGCGCGCGTGGCACGGGAACGTCACGAGGCCAGCGTGGGGATCGGGATTACGGGGGTGGCAGGACCGGACGAGCAGGAGGGCAAGCCCGTGGGGACGGTACACGTGGCGGTGGACGCGATGTGGGAGTCGCCGCGGACGGTGAGCTACACCTTCAACCAGGGGCGGAGCGCTGTGAAGCGGCGGGCGGTGACGACGGCGCTCGCGCTGCTGCGGCAAGCGCTGCTCGCGCACCGAAATGAGGCGATGGTTTAGCGGCGTGAGAGGCTGGACGTGGGACTGGACGTGGGAAGTGAAAAGCGGATGCGGGATGCGGGATGCGGGATGCGGGATGCGGGATGCGGGATGAGCAGACAACAGACGGCAGACAACAGACAGCAGACCGCACACAACAGAAGCCAGAGACGAACGACTACTCCCCACTGACGACTGACGACCAATGACTCCGTAGTGCTAGGCTGGATCCATGCCTGGAGCGAATCTTGAAGGACTTGAGACGACGAAGGAGCTTCCCGTGAGCGAGGGAATGATACCGGAGACTGATAACAAGACGGCGCTGGTGATCGCGGCGCACCCGGACGATGCGGACTTCGGGGCGGCGGGGACGTCGTACCTGTGGACGCAGGCGGGATGGACGTTCTACTACCTGGTGTGCACCGACGGGTCGAAGGGGACGTCGGATCCGAACATGGACCCGGCGGAGCTGATCCGGATCCGGCGGGACGAGCAGCGGGAGGCTGCACGGCGGGCGGGGGCGAAGGAGGTGTTCTTCCTGGACAACGTGGACGGGGAGCTGCAGGTCACGCGAGACCTGCTGGGCGCGGTTGTGCGCCACATCCGCCTGCTGAAGCCGTACGCGGTGTTCACGCACGACCCGGAGGCGTTCATCGTGCGGAACAGCTTCATCAACCACAGCGACCACCGGAACACGGGGCACGTGGCGATCGACGCGATCTATCCGACGGCGCGGGACCGGTTGAACTTCCCGGAGCACCTGGCGGAGGGACTGGACGTCCACAACGTGAAGGAGATCTATATCTGGGGATCGGAGAAGGCGAACTTCGACGTGGACATCACGGACGTAGTGGACCAGAAGATCCACGCGTTGAACGCGCACATCAGCCAAGGGCTGGGGGCGGACAATCCGAACAGCGACTTCCTGAAGTTCGTGCGGGAACGGTGGCGGGGGGAGGACGGGCGGTACACGGAGCGGTTCCGGCGGGTGGTGTTGTTCCGGTAGCCGGCCGGTCAGCTTGCCAGTGTCTCGGTGTCTCAGTGCGTCGGCGCTAACGCATGAAGTGACAGTCGCGTCCATGTACCTGCACACAAGAGGATGAAAGGGCCGAACACGTGCCCTGGACGCAGTTGGGCATGCCGCAGCATGCCCCTACAACCGCGACTTGCAGGGCAAGGACCTCGTACTGATGCCGGAACACCGTGTTCGCGGGCGCAGATCATGTGTTCGACTCGATGTTCGTGAATTGACCTGTGCCCCTTCACAACGTGATCTCCGCGTGATACCATCCGCTCTCGGCGGGGCAAGTGGAATCGGGGTTGCGGTGAAGTGGATGCTCACGGCTCTCGCCGGCGTGCTCGCGATCGCGGGCGCGGTACTGCACCAATCGACAACAGGACAGGCACAGCAGGCAACGTTCGTCTCCCCGGGCGAGGGCGGCGCCGGATCACGGTTCCAGATCGTCGGGGAGGCGGGATGGACGCCGGGCGAGACCATCACGCTGGAGTTTACGTTCGTCGACGTACCGCCGGCGCAGGCCGAGGCGTTCGCGGGCCCCTTCTATCGGACGGAGCAGGTGACGGCGCTGCGGGACGGGACGTGGAGCTTCCCGGTGGTGCTGAACGAGGACGTGCTGCCGTTCCCGCTGTGGAGGCCGGGGTACATCGCCATCCGGGCGCGCGGGGCGGCGCAGACGACGTTGACGCTGTTCACCTACATGGTGGATGGCCGAGGGCCGCAGGGGCCGCCACCGCTCGCGGAGTTCGGGTTTGGGCCGGGTGACTCCGGGCATGCTGGAGTGTTGGGTACCGTGGCCCTGTTTCTCGCTGCGACGGGGGTGCTCGCCCACGTATCGGGAAGGCTTCGCATGCGGCGGTCGACCGCTGGCTGACGGATCAAGCGTCATATGCGCGAACGACCGGGTCTTCGCTTCAGGAACGGCTACCGGGGCGTCTCCACCAGGCTGACGTCCAGTTGCCCGAGCAGCGCGACGGCCGCAGCGCCACCGTCAGCGGTGTCCGTGCGGTAGGTTAGCAGCACCATGGCCATAATCGAGCCTCGATGGAACACGGCAAGATATCCGACGCCCGTTGTGTACGGGATCCGGAAGAGCGAGGCCTGCTCCCCAATCTCGGGAGCGGGTAACGGTATGGCGTCGGCGCTGCCGGCGAGCTCTGCCGCACGCTTCACCGCGATGGAGGCGCCGGTCGGATTCGCGTACAGCTCCAGTCCAAGGGTCGCCCCCTCAACGCCACCAGGCGCTACATGGTCGAACGCGGCGCGGTAGCCGTTCACTCGGGCGCCGGCGAGCACCACGGCCCTCGTAAGTTCCGGGGCAGGTGACGCCTCGATCAAACGGAAGTTCGGAATGTATTCGGCCGTTACGGATACGTACCCCTCGCCCAGTTGGTCCGCCGTGAGCATTGCGGAGCGCAGCCTCGCAACGGACACCTCGCGGCCGTCGGTGATGGCGGGCGGCGGAGCTTCCGATCCCAGGTACACGTCTTCGGCAGGCACGCCGGCATCGCTCGCATTTTGATCGGCTGTCGGTTCCGGCGTCGGAGGCGCGTACGTCGCCGCGGGTGCGGCGTTGACCGCGGTTGCGGTTTCGACGATCGCCCGCTCGGCCGTGGCTTGGCCGGAAGGCAAGGTCGAGACGGTGGACTTGCCGGGTGAGGCGGAGCCGATCGCGGGCGTGGGCCCGCTACCGGGGCCATCGTTCCCGCTCCCGTCGTCGCATGCGGCGCCCGCGATTGCGATTGCAATCAGACAGCCGACCAGCAGGGGTTTCATTGCGTGCTCACCGTGGACACGTTCGTTGTAATCGATTCGGCGCCCGAAACCGATCCTCCCAGTCGCACTGTGAACTTCCACGTACCGACCATCACGACGGGCACCTCTGCGCGGTACGTGCCGGGACTGCCGGCCAGGGGCAGAAGCGCCGCATACGGGATCTGGTGCGCGCAGGGCATCTCCGCCATGTCCGCACTCACCAGGGGGTTCGCGTCCGTCAGTGCGTTTCCGTTGATGGTGACCTGCGCCGTGATTTCCGTGCGAAGCGGCCCGACCGCGCGCCCGGTCAGGCTGACATCTGCCTGGCCCTTGCCGGGTTCTTCGCCGCAGGCCGGGACGTCACCCACGTTCACGGACCCGCTGTCCTGCGTCTGCGGGGTGCCTCCGGGCGTTCCCGATCGCGCCAGCGCATCGGCCACGGGCTCGTTCTGCACCCAGTACAGGGCAGCTGCGACGATGGCCGACGCCAGGACCATCACCACCGACATCACGGCGAGGGCGACGGCCGCGGATGCGCTGATGCGGGGAAGGCGAACCGGGACGGCGGCCTTCATTCCTGCCCGCCGCCCTGCGGCTCGTCTAGCAGCCCGGGATCCCCGATCTCCGCGTTTGTTCACATCGCCCTCAGTGTCCGTGCGCCAGGAGGTGCACGTAGCTCAAGACCGCGGAGATCGCCACGATCGCCGCGCCCATCACGAGACTGCCGGTGGAGATGAGTGCGACGCCACGCTCTGCCATCCGCCGGTCACCGCTTTCACGCCACGCAACGTCACTCCAGGCCTCGGCCCCGCCGCGCAGGAAAGGCAAGGCCCCATCACGCTGCTGCTGTGCTACCGCCTGGAGCGCGCTGATCCTCCACGTCACTACCACCAGCCCCAGAAGCATGCCCCCGATGATCACGTGCTTCGCGAACAGCAGGAGCGTGTAGCTGCGCATGTACTGGACAGAGGCATCCGTCGCTTCCCATGGATATGGCAGCGGCCACGGCACATTGTTGAACTGGTTATAGACACCACTCAGCAAGAGCACGGCGATCGCGATCCACATGGGCGCCATTGCGTGAGACCGCAATTCGCGCATACCATCCGCCACCCGTTCATCGTCACTCCGCGCGATCGCCCAGCTTGTCGCACTCACGAATATCAGCGCTCCTAGCCAGGCGACGGCAGCAACGAAGTGCACGGCGAGAATGAAGATGTCGCGCCATTCGTCCGAGGTAACGCCGGCGCCAGAGTGCAGCAACGTTGCGTCCATCTGTCTCCGATAAGGGCTACGCGCGCCCCACTTCGCAGAGATCGTGTACGTACTTCACAAGGCGGGGGTCCCCGCGCATCGGGAGCGTCCGCGTGGCGCTGTCATCGCTATCATCGATGACGTCAAAGAACCCCATCCAGCCCAGCATCGTGAACTCCGATTGATGGGCGTGAAACATGTAACGGCCGGGGTACTTGTACGTGAACTCCACGATCGCCCGTTCACCCTGCGAGAGGGAAACGATGTCGGTCAGCTCGGTAGGCACCAGGCTGGTACCGCTCTTGAATACATGGAACATGTTGGCGTGGATGTGGAGTGTGTTAACCGCATCGAACTCCGTCATGTTGACCAGATAGATTCTCACGAGCTGGCCGACCTTGATCTGGATCGGGTACTTCGCGTAGTACATGCCGATGCCGTTGACCGTGTACACCTCGTTTTCGCCGTCCTGATTCAGGTCGAACCCGTTCATGACCATCACCAGCTCCAGCGCCTCCGATCGCGGCAGCGGTGGGTCGACGATCATGGCGCCGTACAGGCCGCGCGCGATGTGCTGGTCAATGGGATCGGTGTGGCAGTGGTACGGATACAGGCCGTACGGCTCGGCGGTGAATTCGTAGGTTACCGACTCGCCCGGGGCCGCCACCTCGAACACGCCGTCCTGGTTGGCCGGATGGACGCCGTGCCAGTGGATGCTGTGTGCGTGCTCGCCGTCGTTTCGCAGGGTCACCCGGAGGGTGTCGCCCTCCGTCGCACGGATGATGGGCCCAGGAACGTGTCCGTTATAGGTCCAGGCCTCGAAGAAGGTGTCCTTTGCGATCTGGATCGTCTTGTTCTGGGCGACGAGGTTGTACTCCCGAACCCGCCCGGGGCGCGCAGGCTGGGCAGGCGGCGGGTACAGGAGATGATCCAGCTCGCCCGGCTCGCCCGCCGGGCCCGGAAAGGGCGGAAAGACGCTGCGGTCTCCGATGGCCTGGAGGACTTTCGCGTGCTGGATCTGGCTGGCGTCCGAGACCTTTGGCACGGGCACGGCTCCCGGGTCGGACGTGTGCCCGGCCGTGTGCGCGGCCTCCTCGGCCGGAGTCGCCGCGGGGCCGGAACTCCCAGAGCAGGCGGTAACCGCCGCGCCGGCCCCTGCCAGCCCGACTGCCCTGAGGAAGTCGCGGCGTCCCAGTTTCATCGCTAACACTCTCCAACCCGCGCTGATCGTGCGCGGTGCCAGGGTCCTAATGGTAGCTCGCCCGAACCCCGATCCAGTCGATCCAGAGGTCGCGCCGCGTATCGTCCGACACACTGATAACGCGCACGGCCAACCGCCCGTTGTCAAGCTCGCCCGCCGACCACGTTCTGCCCCACGTGTCGTCCGGCAATCCGGCCGTCAAGAAGGCCGGCTCGGCGGTGAGCTGGTTCGTTCGCTCGGGCTCGGTCCAGGTCTGCCCCCCATCCCAGGAGAGTTGCACGCAGAAGTACACCTGCCCGATGGCGTCATCCGTCCTCGCCTCAAGCCCGACTTCGATCCCATCGATGATCGGGGCCGATGAGTCCAGTTGCAGCAGAATGTCGTCGAAGCGGTGCCGGTCCTTGGCTGCGCTCAAGCACGATGCAGCCAAACCGGCGCCGCTGTCCTTGTCGAACGCCTCGACGCCGTCGTCGGCAAGCGCGGCATCGCCCAATGCCCAACCGTCGCCGTCTCCGCCGGACTCCGGCGCCTGCCGCCTCGGCACCGCCCACGTCGTCTGGCGCACGACCGGCGGAGGGGTGGTTGGACGGGCGCTCGTCGGATCTGCGATAGGGGGACTGGCCATGGCGTCCACCACGGTTGCATTCACCAACGTGGCACTCCCGCCCCCGGATTCCGTGGGCGCCCCGCCGCCGGCGGAGTCGTCACATCCGGCGGCCGCCACCGCGGCGGCACAGATCAACCCCAGCGTCGCGACCCTCAGCACCAAGCCTACGGGGCGCATCTGCCAAACGCGCGGGCGGCAGCCAGGAGGTCGCCCGAATTCGTGATCCCATCCCTCGTGATGTCGGTCGCCTCTGTGCGCTTCCCTGCCTGGAGCGCAACCAGGAGGAGGTCACCCGAGTTCACGCTTCCACCGTGGTTGATATCGGCCACCTCCTTGCCGTCGTTGCATCCATCACCATCCGTGTCGCGCGTGGCGATGAGCGTACCCCAGCCCCGCTGCTCCCAATCGTCGAGGAGCAGGTCACCATCCGAGTCGCCAGCGCCCTGCCGCCGGGTAGAGCCTGCGACGGTCGGATCCGACTGCCCCGGCCCGCACTCCCAGCTGTCGATGTGGCGGTCGCCGTCCGTGTCCCTCAAGAACGGATCCGTGATGTGCCCGAAGCACTGCGTGCCGGAGAGCTCCACATCGTCAGCCCGCCCGTCGTTGTCGTCGTCCGGATCGCAAGCATCGCCAAGCGGGTCCGAATTCGGGTAGGGCTGGTCGGTGTTGATCTGGTCGCCGTTCGGCACCGTCGCGCAGTTGTCCACGGTGTTGGCGACGGTATCGCAGTCCTGGTCGCTCGTACAGAGCTGGCCGAGCGGCACCAGACCGTTCCCCGCGACGCCCGGATCGTAGACCCGGAAGAGGCCCCACTGGCCACCCGCAAGCAAACGCGGCAACGTATTGGTTCGGTACACGTAATCGCCGGAGAATCCGCGGGAACCGCCCGCTGGTACCGACTTGAGGATGTCGCCCGTATCGGCGCCGTACAGGTCGACGTCGTACATCACGCCGGGGTTGAGCTGGCCCTGGTTCGCCACATTGGCCGGCGAGCCGGGGTCGTGCGGCTGGCGCCGCCACCGGTGGCCGTGAAGCATGAACGTCGTCGCACGCGAATCGCCGACGGCCTGCCCGACACGGAGCCTGATGTTCTCGCCGACAAACGCCTCTACCAGCGGGGTCCTCGGGTCACCGTGGTCGCTGGAGCTGAAGACGCGGGAGAGGTCCGGCTCGTTGGTCGGGGAGCCGACAACGAACGGCAACGATTCGAACTGGCCCTGCCACTGCGGGCACAGCGCTCCAGCATCGATGCAGGGCCCGGTAATGCGGACGAATGCGGCGTTCAGCTGCGCCAGGTGCGGCATGGAGCCAAGCTTCTCCACCAGCAAGACACCCGTCAGGTGGCCCCCCGGTCCGATCTCCGCGGCTAATGCCTGCAGGGGAACGTTGCCGCTGAACGCGGGTGCTGTGGCCCCGTTCGAGACTTCGACGTTGAACAGCGTCCCCTCGGGGAAGCGCGCCAGGTCGATGTTCGCGATCTCGATTCGGAATCGCTTTCCGGTACGCAGCTCTGCGATGCCGGCCAGTGGCGCTTCCGGCTCCGGCGGTTCCTGCGCGAAGACGCCGGACCAGTGGATGCATGTGACCGCGTCTGCGGTGCACGGTCCCGTTGCGGTCCCCACTTCGACGGTGGCGCCGATGATCTCATTGAACGATGGCACCAGCGCCGCCTCCCGCACGTCCACCTCGATACCGCCGGTGATGTAACCTACGGGGCCAGACTCAGCCGGCATATCCACGACGCTGCCGATCGTGTCGAGCAACACGACGTCGCCCTTCGTAACCTTCACCGGCACCAGTGTGCCCACGGGGAAGCGCGCCATGTCGAGGTTCGACATGCCCACAACGAGACGGTTGGCGGGCCGCCAGACGCCCTCGCCCGTCGCCCCGGGGATGACGCCATGTTCCGGGTCCACGACGCCGATCATCACCGGATCGCGGGGGTCTCCGGTGTGGAGATTGAGCAGCTCGGCGATCA
>JACRBR010000275.1 GCA_016213125.1 Chloroflexota bacterium
AACCAGGCCTATTTCCACCTCCAGCAGTTCTTCTATCCTGGCCAGGTACTTTCTGGCCTCTACCGGCAGGGCCTCTAAAGAATCGGCCTGAGAGATGTCCATCTCCCAGCCGGCCAGCTCCTCGTAGATGGCCTGGCCCCACCGCACGTGCCTCTCCTCTTCGACGAGGATGTGTTCGAGGATGCGTACGGTCGGGGCGTCGCAGACCTGGTCCGTCCTCTGCGCGTGGTGGCGGTAGTAGACGCAGAGGTGCGTCTTCAGGACGCGGTAGAGACCGACGAGCCGCAGCAGCTGGTCGCCCTGGAGCTGCATCGTCTCTACGAACTTGATGAACTGCTCGTTCGGTGGCTCCGCTTTGTTCGACCAGCGGAGTGTCGGCGGCACGTCGAGTTCGAGTTCTTCGTTGACGCGTACTTCAGGCAGGCGCTGTCCCAGCCAGAACGAGTGGATCGAGTCCTCGTAGCAGTGCTCGCCCATCGCGAACTTCACCTTGATCAACGGCATCGATGAAGCCCAGCCACCGGCGGTAGTCATGCAGACGTTCTCGGCGAACTTGTAGTGGATCAGTCGCCGTGCGTTCTCGTCTACGGAGAAGGCGCCGCCGACCGTGCGCGGGTCGATCGCGAGCTCAGGCACCGGCGTGCACTCCTTCTCGCAACTTCTCCAGCGTCCGCGCGATGACCGCGTCGCGATCCAGTTTCATCTTGCGCTGGGCGCCCGCATGCTGCTTCGCCTTCTCCCGTGCCGCTGTCAAGAGCTCGGGCGCGACCGTGTATCCGGGTACTGCCTCGATGCAGTCGACGGGGCACACCGGCGCGCAGATGCCGCAGTCAATGCAACCGTCCGGCTCGACGATGTGCGTGCGGTGGCCGGTGGAGAAGTACTTGATGGTCTCGGTGGGGCACACGCGCCTGCACCAGCCGCAGTTGATGCACTTCGAAAGATCTATCGCGACGACAGCCATGATCTCTAACCCAGCGCTGACGTCGCGCGCGTCATCTCCTCGGCGAAGAACTCGCGCAGCTCCTCGCTCTGCTGTCCGGACAGGCGGGCGCGGAACCCCTCGGCAAGTGCGTGGACGCGCAGGGCCTTGCGCTCTTCCTCGGGGTTGTCCTCGGTGAGCTGCTTGACGAAGAAGTCGCCGATGGCGGTGTGGGTGACCTCGTCCGCCCAGTTGTAGTCGTAGCAGTGGGCCATGAGCTTGTCGCCGATCTTCTCGGCGACGGCTGATGTCTCCTGGAACAGGGTGAGCGCTCCGCCTTCCAGCGACACGTTGGTCATCGAGAGACTGACGACGGGCTCGCGCATGAGTTGCTCGGCCTGCGCCCCGAATCCCTGTGTGAGTGGACCCTGGGGCGAGACGCCCGGTGGTGGAGCGCCGCCGGCCAACGTATCGGGGTAGTCGCCGATCTCTCCGCCGTACGACTCGATGAGGCCCTTGGCGAGCCATGCGTGCCGCACTTCATCCCATGTCTGCCGCGCCATGGCCATGATCAGGGTCTGCGGCACAGGCCATTCCTGCCACTCGACCACTTTGCGGCTGAAGGCGTCGATGCCGGCGAATTCGGCGCTGGCGATGCCGCTGACAAGGGCTTTCTTTATCTCGATGTTCTCGGGCGCCGTGCGGACCATCTCCCGCATGGTGAAGAGATCCTGGTAGAGGCCCGCGTCCCCGATCTTCCTGTCGAGCTCGCGTTTCTCGTCGTCCGACATCCACATGGCGGGCCTGTACGCCGGCTCACGGCAGGATGGTGTCTCCCGAACCTTCTCGGCGAATGTGGTCATTTGCGTCGCTCCTCAGTTCAGCTTGCGCTCCGCCAGGTGGTCGCCGCCTGAAAACGTTGTGTCGCTGAACGCCGTTCGAATATACTCCTGCCAGAATACTTTTGTAAAGGGCAAATAATTTCTGGAGGCCACGCTTCTGGCAGCGCCGGGTAACGTCAAAGACCTGCCCGCTCGCGCGACGGAGATCGCGCGCGAGATGGGGATTGCCGAGGAGCGGCTCGAGCGCCTGGTGCGCGTGGCCGTCGCCTATGGCGATGCGGTGGGCATCATCGATGCGCTGCGGATCCAGGGGTGGTCGGAGGACGGGCTCACCATTCCGCAGATGCGTCTGCTCTGGGCGCTACGTGACGAGGATGGCCTTCCCGTCGGCGCGCTCGCGGAGCAGTTGGGAGTGAACCCCTCGACGATCACGGGGCACGTCGACCGGCTGGTGCGGCAGGGGCTCGTTCGGCGCGAGGAAGATGCAGGCGATCGGCGGATTGTGCGCAACTACCTGACGGAAGAAGGCGCGACCACGGTTGGCGCGATGCGGCACTTCGTGGGAACCTACCTGATCAACATTCTCAAGCGGCTTCCTGACGAGAAGCTGGCGCGGCTGGAGGAGGCGCTGGCGGACCTGAACCACGCTGCACTCGATGCTCGTCACGCTCCGTAGCGGAGAGTCACCGCCGGTCAGAGCTTCACGGCCGCGGACAATGGCCAGACGATCTCCGTTTGCCACAACGCCGGGTCGGGCTGCTCTCGATGCCCCTTGAGGTACACCTCCCAGGGTTCGCCTGCTGGAGTACGCCGGCTGTTCTCCATCCAGTAGGTGACCGCCTCATAGGCAGCCCAGAGCTGGCTGTAGGGCCCCACGTGAATCGTCGAGACCGCCTCCCCCGCGGGAAGTTCAGCGGCAATGATGCCCGAGACCTCGGGTAGTCCCCGCGGCAGTTGGAGCCCAGCCTCGAGGCCGATCGAGCCGTCTCCCATCGTGGCGTAGCGGGTGAAGGGTGGGCCAACGGGCGTCACGGCGTGGAGCCGTATGTGTTCCTGTGCTGGGGCGAGGGTCTCCGCGAGCCCTTCGCGGACACTGTCTCGCGTGGCGTTGGTGCGGACGAGCAAGACCGGGACCATGCTCAGGAAGCGTACGCGGATATTGTAGACCAGGATCCACCCCGTTCCTGCCCTCTGCTCGCTCGCTCCCGTACCCGGGATCGTATCACCAAGGATGGGCTCTGGATAGGCAAGACCGCATGGCGGCGCCATGCCTGCCGGGTGCAACAAGGCTCACCGAGATTACAAGCCGGAAGCGGCCTCGGTCATGCCGTAGGCGTCCAGCTGGGACTGGAAGCCGGCCACGTCGTGCGAATACACGAGCAGGTCGTGCGTCTGTCCCGTGCGGTCCTTCACGTGGTCGCGGAGCAAGGCCTCGGCCTTGAAGCCGAGCTGCTCGAACGTCGAGATAGCGCCCTTCTGGTCGATGGTCATCTGGGCAACCATCTTCTCGATCCCGCGGTCCAGCGCCTGTGCGAAGATCGCTTCAGTCAGACCGCGGCCCAGGCCTTTGCCGCGCATCTCACCGCTGATCAGCACGCGCAGCTCGCCGACGTGCTTGGACCAGGGCGTGTTACTGAAGTGGAGGCTCGCGTAGCCGTAGATGCGACCGTCCCGCTCGGCGACGATCGTGAGAATCCGCCCCGCTTCGATGTTGTCGAGCCAGTCCGCGACGACGCCGGCGTCGGTGATGTCCGTGCGAAGGAAGAGAAGGTCGTGGTCGGGGAGCGACTGGGTGAATGCTAGGAACTCGGCAACGTCGTCGCGGCCAAGTCGCCGTAGGGTGATCTCGCTGCCGTCATCGAGCTTTGCCGTTCGGGGGAGGGCAAGCGACCCGTTCGTGTTCATACGGAACGCACCGAGAGCCACTCGTTGACCTTTGGCCAGAGCCGCAGGATCGCGTTGGGTCCCGCAACCAGGCTCACATGTCCACCCTTCAGCAAGACGTCCTCCTTGTCCTCGCTTCCGAGGAGCGATGTAAGTCCCCTCGTCGCCTCGTACGGCGCGATGTGGTCGTGCTGAGCCATCGCGTTCAGGACCGGGCAGGTGATGAGTTTGGGGTCGACGCGCTTTCCTCCCAGCTCCAACTCGCCCTTGACGAGCTTGTTCTCCCAGCTCAGCTCCTTGGTCGTCTGGCGAAAACACTCACCCGGGAACGGGATCTGATCGCTGGTCCACTTGTTCATCAGCCGGTACTGCTTCACGTAGAGGTCGTTCCACAGGTTGTCCCACAGTCGCACGTACGCGACGAGGCGGTCGGCGGGACGCAGCAGTTCGAACGAGCGGTACATCATCTCCGGCGGGATGTTGCCGAGCGAGTCGACGATTCGATCCACGTCGAACCATCGTTTGTCGGTCCACTGCTTGAAGAGGCCCATGCCGTCGAAATCCACGGGGCAGGCGATGGTCACCAGATTTGTCATCGGGGCAGCGGGGTTAAGGCCGCCGTACAGGATGGAGAGCAGGCCACCCATGCAGTAGCCGATGAACGAGACGTCCTTCTCTCCCGATTCGTCCTGAATCTTCTCGACGCAGGAAGGGATGAAGTCCAGCGTGTAATCCTCGAGCTTCAGCTTCTTATCCTCGGGGCGCGGGACGCCCCAATCGATCATGTAGACATCGAAGCCGTTCTTGAGCAGGAACTCAACGAAGCTGAAACCGGGAGTAAGGTCGAGGATATATGCCTTGCTGATTAGCGACATCACAAGGACGACGGGGATGCGGTACACCTCCTCGGCCATGGGCTGGTAGTGATAGAGCTGCATCGTGCCGCGACGGTAGATCACGTCGCGGGGGGTCTTGGCGACCTCCGGCTCATCACGGTTAAGCAGCACGTCGATGCCGCGTTGGGCGCGGGTGATAGTGCGCTCCACCTCCTTAGTAACGATGTCGGCGATGTTGGCGGGCTCTTGGGCGGTCTGAGCAGTCACGACGTTACGCCTCCACTCGCGACCGGCGGGGGTTGCCGACCGGGATCCGGCGGCTTGCTCGCGGTGTGAACGTAGTATGCCACAGGCGTCCCGGATAGTTGAACACTCGCGCTTACTGTTCCGCCATTGCGATCCGTTCTTCCGCTTCGGGATCCCGGTAGGGTGTGCCGGACACATCGACGATGAGCCTGCGCAGCTTCCCCGTAAACGCGAACGGCGACTTGTAGCTTCGAGAGACGGGCAGCCCACCGTCATAGCCGACGCAGAAGCCCTCTCCCGCGAGTGAGATGCGCAGCGGTACTGTTCGCGGGATGTCGCCTTCGCCCGCCGGTTCGCCGTTGATAAAGAAAGCGCCGACGCCCCGGAACCGGTCCGCGGCCTTGAACTCGAACCCCAGCGTCACGCGTCCCGAGGGCACCGCACGGTTGGATGAGATGGCGTACTCCTCGACGCCGACGTAGTTGTGGACGTAGTGCAGGTGGCGGTCCCGGACGTAAAGAGCGTAGCCGCCAAAGTACGCCCCATGCGCGACGAGCACGCCTTCGGCGCCGCCCTCGGGAATGTCGACCTCGGCGGTGAAGAAGTGCGAGCGGCCTTTCAGGTTTGGCGCGATCGACTCCGGCAGCGAGCCACCTCCCGACTTGTACACGAAGCGTTCGCGCTTCGGCGCACCGGACGGGATCTCGCCGCGGAATGGGCGGTTATCGATGGGCAGGACGTTGTACTTTCCCGCCTCGGCCCACCACCGGTCGATCATCTCGCGGAGCTTCTGCGGGTGCTCCTGGGCGAGATCGTCGCACTCGGAGGGATCCTCGGCGACGTGGTAGAGCTCCCACACGTCGTCGTCGAAGGACTTCGTTGCGTCGGTGCCGTCGTACGCCACGCCGATAATGGGATGGAAGGTGACCGCCTTCCAGCCTTTGTGATAGACCCCGCGGCTGCCCATCATCTCGAAATACTGGGTCTCGTGGTGCGATGGGGCGTCCGGCGCGTCGAAGGAGTGGCGGAAACTGGCGCCCTCCATGGGTCTTGACGCGACGCCGTTGATTTCGGCCGGCGGCGGAGCGCCGATGGCGTCGAGGATCGTCGGGGTGACATCGATGGCGTGCGTGAACTGGCGGCGGACCTCGCCCTTCGCGCCAATGCCGTTGGGCCAGTGCACGATCATCGGATCGAGCACGCCGCCCTCGTGGGTTTCGCGCTTCCAGCGCTTCAGCGGGGTGTTGCCGGCCCACGCCCAACCCCATGAGTAGTGGTTGTAGTGCAGCGGCCCGCCGAGTTCGTCCAGTGCGGCCAGGTTGTCGGCGACGCTCTCCGGAACCGCGTTGAAGAACCGCATTTCGTTCACCGAGCCGTGCGGGCCTCCCTCCGCAGAAGCGCCATTGTCAGAGACCAGGACAATGATCGTGTTCTCGAGCTCGCCCAGCTCGTCGAGGTAGTCGACGAGGCGGCCCACCTGCGCATCGGTGTGCGACAGGAACCCGGCGAACACCTCCATCATGCGCGCGTAAACGCGTTGTTCATCAGCGGATAGCGTCTCCCAGGCCTGAACCCAGTCCGGACGAGGCGAGAGCCGTGTCCCCGGCGGGATGATCGCTTCACGCACCTGGCGCTGGTAGATCTGCTCGCGCCAGGCATCCCATCCCTGGTCGAAGCGGCCGCGGTACTTCTCGATCCACGACCGTGGCGCCTGGTGCGGGGCGTGGCAGGCTCCAGGGCAGTAGTACAAGAAGAAAGGCTTGGCTGGATCGGCCGCCCGCAGGTCGCGGATGAACTCGATGGACTTGTCGGTGATGTCCTCGGTGAGGTGGTATCCCTCCTCGTACGTGCCGGGCGGCGACACCTCGTGATTGTCGTACACGAGCGCGGGCGTGTACTGATGCGTCTCGGCGCCGATGAAACCGTAGAAGCGCTCGAAGCCGCGCCCGAGCGGCCAGCGGTCTCGCGGCGCGCCCATGTGCATTTCATTGGCCGGGGTGAGGTGCCACTTGCCGACCGCATAGGTTGCGTAGCCGTTGCGGGTGAGGATTTCGGAGATGAACGCGCTGCTCTTCGGGATCTGGGCCGTGTATCCGGGATAGCCGGAGGCCAGCTCGATGATGGTGGCCATGCCGTTCGAGTGATGATTCCGGCCGGTCAACAGGCACGAGCGCGTTGGTGAGCAGAGGGCGGTCGTGTGGAAGTTGGTGTACCGAAGCCCGTTCAGGGCCAAACGGTCCATGTTGGGCGTGTCGATGTCGGACCCGTAACAGCCGAGCTGGGCGAATCCCACGTCATCAAGCACCACATAGACGACGTTGGGCGAGCCTTCGCGCGCCCGGCGCGTCTCGGGCCACCACGGCTTCGACTCCCGGTAGTCCCGCCCGATCACGCCGCCGAACTCACCGTTCTCAGCCATGCTTGACCTCCGTGCCAGCTGGCGACGTCTGTCGCCCGCTCGGTGAGCGCCAGTTTCAGGGACATCGGGCCAGGGCGGAAGAGGCGCAAAATCGGTGGGAGAAGGCGTTTACAGGTTCGCGACAGGGGGGCCCTGCCCGGTTGTCAAGGAACGGGTGCAAAATCCTGGCTGGCCGCTCGTTGTCAACTACAGAGGCAGTGCGTACCGCCGCCCGTCGCGGTACGCCATCGTCGCTGCCCATGGGGACCAGTAGAGGCACCATCATGATTTCACGGCTCATCATCGCAGCGATCATCCCGGCGGCCCTGGCCGCCTCCGCCGGTTTGGGGGTGGCGTCCGCGCAGTATCCGCCGCCGGTCGGGAACTGCGTCGTCACGGCCTCGGCCACGACCGTGCCGGTTTCTGGCGGCAGCGTCGAGATCAAAGTCACGGTTCGCGACCTCGGTGGCGCTCCCGTTGCAGGTGAAGGCGTCACCTTCAGCATCGCGAAGCAGCCGGGGTCCGGCGCCGGGCTTTCGCCAGCTGTGGCCACGACCAACGCCTCCGGCGTGGCGAGCACGACCCTTTCCACGAGTGCGGCTCCGGGCACCGTTGAGGTACTTGCAGTGACCGAGGACGTATCCTGCAGGACCGCGGTGGTGATTCCCGGTGGCGCGGTCTCGCCGGCCGTCGAGCTGCCCGAGACCGGCGGCGGAGCGGTCACCGAGGGCACGGTCCTGCCGGGCATCGTGCTGGCGCTGGTACTTGGCGGCATCGTTCTGGCGGTTGCAGGCGCCAAGCGGCGTTCAGCCTGATGACCGCGCAGCTCCCGCCCGCTGCGTTTCGCTGGCGCCGAATCCTCACCCTGGCGATCGCTTTGCTGCTCGCGCTCGCGCTGATCGAGGGCCATCGCGCGTGGCGTGTCGTGGAGCACGTGAACGATGGCCGGGCCCACCTTCGCGCCGGGCAGGATCGCATGGAGGGCGCGCGACTTGATGCGAGCGACGCGGACCTGGAAGCGGCCCGCCGCGACTTTCGTGCCGCTCGCGGCGAGTTCAGGGCGGCTGATGGCGCGCTGAGTCGCGACCCCCTCGTTTCCGTCGCGCGACACATTCCGGGGCTCGGCAGACAGGTCGACGGGGCTGCGGCGCTGGCCGTCATCGGAGTCCAGGGCGCCGACATCGGTGAGCAGGGGGTCGAGGCGATTGCGGCATTCAACGCGGTGCGTGCAGATGCTTCGGCGACGCTGCCCGAATGGACCCCTCAGCTGATCGAGAGGATCGACCCCCATATAGCCGCGGCCGAAACAACGCTCGCAGCCATCGACGAGCGCCGGGCCGAGGCGGATGCAGGAAGCCTGCTACCTCTGCTCAGCGATGCCTACGACGAGGTGGACGTCAGGCGCGAACGGCTGCGGGAGATGCTCGAGAGCTACCGGCTGGCCCGGGACTTCGCGCCGGAGTTCCTGGGGTTCGATGGCCCGCGGACGTACCTCGTTCTGGCACAGAACAATGCCGAGTTGCTGCCGACGGGCGGCCTCATCTCGGTGGCCGGGACGCTGCGGCTGAACCGCGGACGCGTGGAGGAGATGGAGTTTCGTGACGCGGTGCAGATGGGTGACGACTGGATGGCCGCGACGGGCGCGTACGTCGCCCCGCCGAATGCGCTTCGTCAGTACCTCTTGAAGGACACCAGCTGGAACCTCACGAGCTCGAACTGGTCGCCGGACTTCCCCACGTCGGCCCAGACCGCGGCGCGCTTCTTCGAGATGGAGGGCGGCACGCCGGTCGATGGCGTCATCGCTGTCGATGTGACCACCTTGGAACGGCTGCTGGAAGTGACGGGGCCCGTCGAGATCCCGGAGTTCGACGTGACCGTGAGCGCGGAGAACGCGTTCGACCTGACGGAGGAGCACACACGCGCACCGTACGAGCCCGCGGCGGATCGCAAGGCGTTTGCCGCCCTGCTGGCCGACGAAGTCATCGGTCGGGTGCTGCATCCCGAGCCGGGCCAGTGGTCGCCGCTGGTGGACACGGTCCAGCGGTTGGGCGACGAGAAAGACTTGTTGCTGTACTCGTTCGATCCAGGACAGCAGGCGTTGATCGAGCAGATGGGCTGGGACGGCGCCGTCGCGAACGCTTCGCCGGGCGACTACCTGATGGTGGTGGACGCGAGCGTGAACAGCACCAAGCTGAACGCGGTCGTGGAGCACTCGGCGGACATACTCGTGCAACTGGCCGAGGACGGTACCGCTCTCACCACGGTGCACCTGGACTACGAGAACCCGCTGAGCGCGTGGGGCGCGGGCAGGGACCCGCAGCTTGTCGAGAAGCTGATGCTGGGCGGGCAGTACGGCGGGTATGTTCGCGTGCTGGCGCCGGATGGCAGCCGTGTCATCTCGGTGCACGATGGGCAGGAAGAGATCGGGCTCGAGGAGGTGGGGACGGAGCAGGGCCGCGCCATCTTCGGGCGCTTCTTCGCGGTCCAGGCGGACGAGCGCGAACGGCTGTCGTTCACGTACGTCACGCCGCGTGTCGTTGAGACAGATGGCGACACGTGGACCTACACGCTGCATCTCCAGCGCCAGCCGGGCTGGGAGTTCTCATCGGTGTCGCTGAACGTCGAGCCGCCGTCCGGCATGAAACGCACGGGTACCACAATCGATGGCGCTCCGACGTCCACGATCGGCCAAGCCCTTCCGCTGGATCTCAGCCGCGACCGGGTGGTGACGGTGTCGTTCTCCGCCGAAGGCTAACAGCCCTTACGAACCCGAGGCACCGTTGGCGCGGGCAGCCGCCGCGGCCACCGGGGGGCGCCTCGTTCGACGTGGCTTCTGGCGAGCCGGCGGCTTGATCGTCGTGGTCTTGGCGGCACGCGCTCGCGCGGGAGCGGTGGCGACCTGCGTTTCGAGCCGTGTCAGGGTGTCCTCGATCGCCTTCATGCGCTCGCCGAGCGCCACGAGGTCGTTGTGCGTCGGGATGTTGAAGGCGGCGTAGTATCGCTCGAGCTGATCGGCGACCATGCGCTGAACGGTCAACGACGCTTCCACCCAGGTGTTCATCGCGCTCGAGAACCCGTCGGTTCCGAGGACGTCCTTGAAGAAGGCGTTCCACTGGCGCTCGCTGTCGGTGATGAACTGACGCCACATGTCGAGGGGGTTTTGCTGTTCTGTCTGTTCGGCCATGATCGCGCTCTCCTTAGCTGTGACGACGGGAGCATCCCGCGTCCGCCAGCCGATATGCCCTGCCGAGTTCGTTCTTCGCTACGCTCCGGTACCGGCGGCGCGAGGCGGCTGTTCTTCGCCGGCGTCCTCGATGTGGTGCTGCGTGTTGATGTCCTCGATGGTCTTCTGCAGCACTGCCTGGTACTTCCCCAAAACGTCGATCCACCCCGAGAGAAAGAGCTCGCCAGCCTTGGTCAGCGAGTACATCCGGCGGGCAGGACCGGACTCCGACGTGTCCCAGAACGAGGACACCATGCCCGTCCGCTCCATCTGACGCAGCGTCCGGTACACCGTTCCCGAGTCAAACGCCGGGAGGCCCGCCTCGGCCAACCGCTGGGTGAGCTGGTAGCCGTACGCGTTCCAGTTCTTCAGGAAAGCCAGAAGCGTCGTCGTAAGCAGATCCCCATGGAGCCGGAACGGCGGGTCCTGGGGCGGAGCCTTCTTGTCATCGGCCATCGTATCACGTCTCCCTGTGTCCAGATCCTGTGGATTGTGAACGGATTGAGAACACTCTTGCCGCCACCGGACTGGCTCCACCCTCCGGCCCGGAGGCCCTGCAGATTCTTGTCGAGAAACCTCAGAAACCACTTGACAGCGGTTCGGGTCTATGTGTAAGTTACACATATCGACACGAATGCGCAAGCCCCGGGCGGCTGCGATTTGCAGGCACACAGGAGGAAGTGAACCATGGCCACCACGCAGAAGAACTCGGTCGACAAGTACTTCGACGCGCTCACGGAGAGCTACGACGCCATCATCGAGGCCATCAAGATGGGCAACGAGCGCGGCTTCCGCATCTCGAACAACCTGCTGGCGGAGGCCCAGAAGGGCCAACGAGAGGCGGTTGAGGTCGGCAAGAAGCTCGCCGAGGACCCGACGGACCTGGCCGCGGCCTACCGCGCGATGATGGAGTCGGCGACCAAGGCACAGGGCCGCACGCTGGAGTTCGCGCGCCAGGTGTTCGACGAGCTGAGCCAGTCGCGGGACGAGTCCCGCCAGGTGTGGGAGAAGGTGTTCACGGCCCAGAGGACAGCGGGCGAAGCGGCGGTGGAAGCTGCTCGCGACGTCGCAAGCACAGCCGGCGACCGGATTCGCACCGGCGTCGAGCGGGTTACGACACGCGCTCGCGGTGCGGCCGAGAAGCCCGCGGCGGCGGCAACCGCTGCCGAGTAGTCCGCGCTACACTGGCTGTAACAGGCGCCCGAGAGGGGCGGTCCGATCGGACCGCCCCTCTTGCTTGTGTCACGCGAAAGGATCTAGCGCGTAACCGCCACGTCAGGGCGGGAATAGGCGCGCGGCCAGGCCCAGGCGTGCGTTCAGCACGGAGTGGTCCAAGCCTGGTTCTGATCTAAGAGGGTATTCGTACCCACAATTGTCGCGAGACAGGAAAGATTGCGCGCCAGTATCGTATTGTCCGACTGTGACTCAATCAGAATGTCAGCACCCGAATGCCCACGAGCCTGGTTATCCCTGACTACGGTGAAGTCACCGATGACGTCGATACCCGTTGAACCATTGTTGTACACGCGGTTACCTTCGACGATGGAGTTGGTATCCACGATCATCCCGGGGGAGTTCTCGCCAATGGTGCAATTGCGTACCGTCCCGCCGATGACGTATATCCCGTTGCTGCCATTCAGGCTAGCCACGCAGTCCGTGACCAGCGAGAGCGCGCCGATGATGATTCCCTGGTTCGCGTTGCTCATCACTTGAACACGCTCGATACGACTGTATGTGGCCTGAAAGTTGATGCCGTTAAACCACCCGCGCAACGCACCGTTTCGGACCACGATGTTCCGTGGTCCGACAACGTCAATCCCATCTTGCGCGGACGGCCCGCCAAGCAACGTGAACCCGCCGAGATCCAGCGTCACGTTGCTGGTCGTGATCGTGATTCCCGGCTGGCCTGCCGCACCGGTCAAGTGTCGGGTCACGTAGTAGTACCCCGGCTGTGAGATCGCGAACGGCAGCGACGAGATCGGCGTCCCCGGCCCCTGCACTCCATCGGTCGAGCCGGGCGGCCCCGGTGGGTCGAGCGGCCCTCCGTATGCGCCTCGCGCCATCACCGCCACCAGCAGCAGGCCGATCACCACCGTTGCCCCAATGTTAAGCCGGATCCACATCGAACTCATCACGGCCTCCGTAACCGCTCCTGAAGCCACCCGTTGAGGCGATTAGAGACCCGGACGGCCCACCGCGTCAAACGGCCCGGAGGCTCGGCCGTCAAGAAGGGACGTGTGCGGGAGGTGGAGTGATGCTCCTCGCGCCTCTGCCCTGCTGATTCCGCAATGCGTAGCGTATTGCGGAGTAAGCCCTGACATACTATTCTACTAAGCGCTCGCTAAAGTAACTGCCTCGGGGAGCGGGGGCGTCTTGTTGAAAAAGGAACATGGAGCGATGGCCGAGCCCGTAAAAGAGTGGACAGCTGACTACGACATCTTCTCGAGGGAGTACATCAAGGACCCGTTCCCCATCTGGGACGACATCCGAGGCAAGTGCCCGGTCGCCCACACGGATCGATGGGGCGGATCGTTCATGCCCACGCGGTACGAGGACTTGTTCAACATCGCCAAGGACATCGAGCACTTCTCGTCCCAGAACGTACTCGTCGCAGACGTGATGCCGACGCCCGAGCAGATCGAGCGCGAGCAGAACATGACGGAAGAGGATCAGGAACTGATCCAGCAGTACAATGTTGGCGCCCCGCCCATTACGTCCGATCCGCCTGTGCACACCTGGGCGCGAAAGCTGCTCCTGCCGCCTTTCTCGGTCACAACGGTGGCGAAGTACGAGGCGGAAACCCGGGAGCTGTGCAAGGAGCTAATCGACAAGTTCATTGACAAGGG
The DNA here is from genome assembly GCA_016213125.1 of Chloroflexota bacterium. Taxonomy (GTDB): domain Bacteria; phylum Chloroflexota; class Dehalococcoidia; order DSTF01; family JACRBR01; genus JACRBR01. The sequence continues at coordinate 13,198 of JACRBR010000275.1, forward strand.
CCGGGCCGATGGAGCCGTCGACTACGCCCAGCAGATCCCACCGCGCGTGATCGCGAGCATACTGGGGATCAATAAGGACGATGCAGACACCTTCACTGGCTGGGTGCGTGGCTTCCTGGAGCTGGGGCTGACCGATCCGGAGCTGCGCGAGCAGTCGGCCCGCAGCATCTTCGAGTTCATGGTCGGCCAGGTCCAGCAGCGCAAAGAGCAACCCGGCGATGACCTCATCAGCTACCTGCTCGCGCAGAAGGTCGATGGAGAGCCGGTACCCGAGCCGCACATCGTTGGCACGTGCTTCCTGACGCTGGTCGCCGGCATCGACACGACGTGGAGTTCGATAGGATCCGCGATCTGGCACCTGGCCCAGCATCCCGAGCACCGCAAGCAGATCATCGAAGAGCCGGGCCTTATCGACAACGCGGTCGAGGAACTGCTGCGCGCGTATTCGCCAGTCACGATGGCGCGATATGTGGCCTCGGACACCGAGTACGCCGGCTGTCCGATCCCGGAAGGCAGCAAAGTGCTGATGAACTTCCCGGCGGCCAACCGCGATCCGCGCGTGTTCGAAAACCCGGATGTGGTCGATCTGCATCGTGCCAAGAATCCGCACATCGCCTTCGGCGTTGGCATTCACCGTTGCGCAGGATCGAACCTGGCTCGGATGGAGATGAAGGTCTCGATCCAGGAGTGGCTGAAGCGCATTCCCGACTACCGGCTGGAGGATCCTGATGCGGTAACATGGGCCGGCGGCCAGGTTCGAGGTCCGCGCAAGATGGGAGTCGTGTTTCCGTCATGAGGCTCAAGAAGGTCACGGTCGACAGCGAGAAGTGCCAGGGACACAACCGGTGCTACGCCATGGCCCCGGGGATGTTCAAGGTGGACGAGTACGGATACGCCACGCCGCGGGGCGATGGAGTCCTTGCCTCCGAAGCCGACATCGAACTGGCGCAGAGGGCTGTCGAGAACTGCCCGGAGCGGGCGATCGAGATCATCGAAGGCGAAGGTTAGCCTCTCCGCATAACAAGAAGCTGCTTTTTGAGGGGCCGCATGACGGCCCCTTCCGTGCGTCTGCGGTCAGCGCCGCGAGTACGGACGCACCCTGTTGCTGCCGATACCAGTGAGGGGGCGGGGTGGCCGGATCCTGCTGCCGGCCGGCACTCCTTGAGCCGCACGAATGCCACGACGATTCGAGTTCCGCAACGCCTACTGGTTTCGCGCGCCGCTACGCCTGATAGTGGTCGCGGTGACCGTGTTCGCCCTCATGTCGCTCTACCCGGCGCTTTCCGACGCCGCCAATCCCGATCACGGGCGCGCAATCCTCGGGATCGGGGTGCTGGGCGCGTTCATCCTGCTGGCGGCATTCTTCATGGTCGCGATGAATGACGGATGCGTAGAGATCGGCGACGAATACGTGACGGTTCAGTTCGAGTCGTTCTTCGAGGTTCAGGTTCCGCTCAGGGATATCGTGAGCGTCACGATTGTGGAACCGAGGCCGCGGTTTCGCTACCTGTGGGGTCTGTCGACGAACTTCCGCGATCGCGTGGCCTGCTCGCACGGAGGACAGCTGGTGCAGCTCGAGCTGGGGCACCCGTGCCGGACGCGGCTCTGGCCGCGCACATTGTATGTCACGCGATTCTGGTTGGGTGTGCGAGACCCCCGAGGGTTTGCCGCGGCCGTGGCGCGCGCCGCGGGGCTCATGCCGGAAGCCGGTACTCGGAAGCCCGACGACAGCGGACGCGCCTACGCGGCCTGACGATGCGCCAATCACGGGCGGCGAGAGCGGATATGATGCGTGTGTGGCATCACGGAGTGACACGAGGACTCGTCCCATTCCGCCGGCGTATGCGGTAGCGTTCGGCGTCGCGCTGTCGGCGCTTCTGGTCATCGCGCTATTTCCGCTGTTCCCGAAGCAGTTCAACGTGCGCGTGGGAGATATCGCTTCCCGGACGGTGACGTCGACGAGAGACGTGTCGTTCGAGAGCGCCTCGCTCACGGACCAGAAGCGGGACGAAGCGGCTGCCGCCGTTCCGCCATCACTCGTCTTCGCTCCGGATGTGCGCGCCGGACAGCTCCAGGCGTATGACGGGAACGCCACCCAGATCGGACGGATCCGAACGCAGTCGACGGACCTGGAGCGGAAGCGCGACCAGCTGTCGGCCAGTCTTTCGCAGCGCAGCATCGATACCGTGCTGACGATGCCTGATGAGCGATGGCAGGCGGTCGTCGAAGAAGGACGGCGTGTGCTGACGCAGCAGCTCAGCGTATCGCTGGACGAGTCGAGCGTACAGGGCGCGCGCGATAGCGTCGACGCGCTCATCGGTGTTGACTACTCCGCCGATGAGGCGCTGTTGACGGCCGAGCTGGTGCGTCCCCTGATCACCACAACGCTCGTGGAGGACGTGTCACGCACCGAGGCAGCGCGGGAGGCCGCGCGATCGGGTGTTGCGCCTGAGCGGGTGAACATCACCAAAGGCGACGTCATCCTTACGGTGAATCAGCCGGTGGACGACCTCACCATCGAGAAGCTTCGCGCAGCCAAGCTGGTATCGCAGCGTGTCGAGTGGCCGAACGTCGCGGCCGCGCTGCTGGTAGCGATCGTCGGGGCGGGCATCGTCGCCGGATACCTCTTCATCGTCCAGCCGAAGGCCATCCACTCGGAGCGTCATCTCATCGTGCTGGCGCTGGTGACCGCGGCGCCGGTGCTTATCGCGAAGCTGTACCTGCCGCTGGTCATGCCTGACGATGACCGGATGTTCCTGCCGTACATCCTGCCGCTGGCCGCGGCCCCGCTGCTGGTGGCGGCGCTGCTAGAGACGGACGTAGCGGTAGTCGTCTCGGCCGTCACAGGCGCGCTCGTTGCGTTCATCAGCACCTTCCTGCCCGACCTTTCACTTGTCGCCTCCATCGGCGTCCTCGATGCGTTTCGACTGCTCGGCGTGTACGCACTGGCGCCAGTCGCGGGCATCTTCCTCGTGCATCATGCGGACCGGCTGAACCGGTACCTGACGGCGGGCGTGGGCGTTGCCGCGACGTCGTATGCCCTGTTGATGGCCACCTGGCTCGTCGACAACGATCGGGTCGCGGAGGAGCTGGGATGGATGGCGCTGGCGTCGGGCGTCGGTGGACTGAGCGCGGGTGTGATCGCGGCGGGAGCGTTCGTGACCGCGGGGGCCCTGTTTGGCGTGACCACTCGGCTCCAGCTGATGGAGCTGTCGCAGCTCAATGCGCCCCTCCTGCGGAAACTGCAGGACGAAGCGCCAGGGACGTTTCACCACAGCATCATCGTCGGCAACCTTGCTGAACGGGCAGCGGACCTCATCGGTGCGGACGCGCTGCTCACGCGCGTTGGGTGCTACTACCACGACATCGGCAAGACGCTGCAGCCGGGCATGTACATCGAGAACCAGCTGAGCGGCGAGACGCCGCACGATGACATGACTCCGGAGGAGTCATCCGCGATCATCATGCGGCACGTGACGGGGGGTCAGGAACTGGCCGCGCGCGCGCGCCTGCCGACCCGGGTGCAGGCATTCATCCCCGAACACCACGGTACCCGCCTGGTCGCCTACTTCTACCGCAAAGCCGCCGAGAAGGATCCCGAGGTCGACACCGGCGTGTACACGTACCCGGGGCCGAAGCCGCAGTCGAAGGAAACGGCGATCGTCATGCTGGCCGACTCGTGCGAGGCGACGGTTCGCAGCGCGGCCGACCGCTCGCCGGAACGCATCAGCGAGATGGTGGAGGCCGTGATCGCAGAGCGCCTGCAGGAGGGACAGCTGGACGACAGCGACCTTACGCTGCGGGATCTGCGGACGACGGCGGAGAGCTTCAAGGCGACGTTCCGCGCGGTGTATCACCCCCGTGTGCAGTATCCCGCTCCCAGTGCGGCAGAAGTACGCCGCCGGGTCCTGCGCCTTCCATCCATGCGGCCGCCGAACGCGGCAGCGGCGCCGCCGGAAAAGCGCCGGCCGGAGCGGCGTAAGCGCAAGTGGCAGGAGTAGAACTCAGCTGTCCTGAACACGGGGCAGGTACAGGCTCGCGCCGTACTGTTCGAACGCGGCACGCGCGCGCTGGCGGAAGTCGGCGGCGGCGTCCCGATCTTTGCGAGCGGCGGCAACGTCCCCCAGTCCGGCCAGGCACAGACCGGCGTCCACCGGAGCGCGTTCACGCTCGCACCAGGCCAGCCCTTCCGTATAGACGCGTTCGGCATCGTCGATGCGGCCCAGCCGCATAAACAAGGCGCCGTGGGAGGGAGCGCAGGCGCGGCCCTGCAGCGTCGCGAACGTCGGGATGCGCGGTTGGTCGGGCTTCTGCACTTCGTACGACTCGCAAACTTCCCGCACCAGGTCATCGTCGCCCAATCCGGCGATGCATTCGAACAGGGCCGGAGCCTCCTCGTTCATGTCGCCGCCTGGGCGAATGATCTCCGCCCAGCGTTCGAGCGCGCCCTTCGCCGGCTCGTGCAGGCCCGCGCGATAGAGCACGCCCGCAGCGGCGCCGTGCGTCTGCGACAGGCCGGTGGCGGCCCGCCCAGCCCGCTCCGGGTTGACCATCATCTGGACGGCGGTACGCGTGTCGCCTGATCGCTCGATCATCCACATCCGGTACAGGTCGGCGCGGAAGTCGGTGTTGGTGGAGAGCTCGGCGAGCAATGCGTGGCATCGCACGTTGTCAGCCCGGGCGAATGCCTCGCCGGCCAGGTCAGTCAGCGCGAGTTCCTCGTGAAACCGCAGGTGCATGGAACGCGAGTACTCTACGCAACGGCGCGCCAGCTCCGTCCCTCGGTCGAGCAGCCCGTGCTCCATCGTGCCGAATCCCGCGCCGCGCAACGCGCGGCAGGCGGGCTCGTACGCCTTGGCAGTTGCGTATGCGTCGTGCGCTCGCAGGGCAAATGAGATCGACGCTTCGATATCGCCCGTGTCCCGGTACACCCGGTACGACTCGTCCTGGATCCGAGAGGCGAGGATGTCCCCGAACCCGTGCCGTTCCGCGATCGCGATGGCTTCATCCCACCGTTGGTCGCGGCCGCGCCATGACGTCGCGAGCAGGAGGCGCGCGCGGAGATAGGGCTCCGTCTCGCCGAGCACCTCGAGCGCTTCGTCGGCCATCTGGCGCTGGCGCTCCCACGGTCCCCAGATGCGGAGGACTTCGACGGTCGCCCGCGCGAAACCGATGGCGTCGCCTCGCTCGCGGAACAGCGACATCGCCCGGCGAAGCGTGCGCCACGCCGTCCGGGCCTCCGACATGCTCCAGTAGCAGGATCCCAGCCGGGTCAGCAGCTCGGGTTCGGAATCGGAACCAGAGGCCAGCGATAGACACGCCTCATAGTCGCGAGCAGCCTCGTCCCAGCGCGTCTCGTCGTAGGCGCGATCGGCGGCGGTGCGAAGGTCGTGTGCGGCCGCTGCGTTGCCGGACATGGGGGCTATGGTACGCAGCGGGCGGCATCGATCGCCACCTACGGAAGGCGGGAGCACACGCGCGACGCACACAAGCACGATGACCCGGCCGGATGTGCGGTGGCTCATTCGGGCTGCAGCGTCAGAAAGGTCGCACGTTAATGGGCAATGGTTCACCCGAGGCAGGATCGGTCGCTGTTAACAGGCCGCCGATGTAAGGGTTTTGGGACGGCTGCTCGAACACGAGTTCGATGGCGTGATCACCGGCACCGAGCTGCACGTCAATGACCCAGGTGGTTCCCACGCCCGCGTTCGGGAGCGTTTCCTCCCCATCGATCTTCAGCGAAGCGCGCTGGCTTGGCGCGTTGAGCGTCAGCCGGTACGTTCGCGCGGAAGGTACTGGCCAAGTGGCCGAGTAGGTCTCCGCGACAGCTCTCGCGGCAATTGGCAGCGAGGTTCGGGCGTCGAGGCGCATTCCATCCATGGACGCAACGTGCGGCTGGAGGTCGTACCGCAAGGCCTGAAACCGCGTGCCATCCAGCTCGAACGTGCGGATATGGCGCCACAACGGCATATCTGGCAACGCGAAGAAGTTGTCGGCCGCCAGAGTGTCTCCTTGCCCAGCGACATCCTGCCAGCGGAGCTCGACTCCTCCACCCGTCGGTGCGATCCCTCGAACTTCCACCAGGTGCCATCCCTGGAGGCGGCTGGTTCTCGTCACCACCGGGGGGCTGGCTGTCGAATCGTAGGACAACCCACCGTCGACCGTGATGCGAATCGGCGGCGCTCCCGGCCGCGGCACGAGGGCCACGTCGCTCTCGGTGTCGAGGTACACAAGTCCAGTCAACGCGAATGCGCCCCCATCCGGGCCCGCAATAATTCCGAAGTCCGCTCCGGCCGAGATCTCTTCCGAGACGACATCACCCGAACTCGAAGTCCGGCGAAGGACGAGGCCGCGCCGAGCATTCATCTCTTCCCGGGAAGTGTCCCAGGCGAGGAGCTGGAATCCCTTACCAGGCGAATCGGCGTGCGTATCAGGCTCGCCCAGCTCGGGCATGGCCAGTCGCAGTCCCTCGATTACGCCCGCTGCTTCTGCGTCGGGAACTGCCCCCACGAAGGTATAGGGGCGGTCGTCATCGACGAAGAGCGGCCATACCTCCTGGAGGTCAGCGGTGGTGCGGCCCTGGAGATCCCAGCACACGAACCGGAAATCGCCCCACGCTGCCCGGCGCTCCTCATAGTTGCCCGGTGGCGAGCTGAAGCCCCACGAGGAGCGGTTGCGTTGAAAGACTACGGCGTAATTGTTGTCGGGTCGGCTACGCAGATTGTTGCAGATCGCGTACAGGTAGGACGGATTGTTGGAAAACTCCGTCAGGACGCGCTGATCGTGGGCGTTCGCGTTGAGCGTTCGCACGTTGAGCGCGAATGCTGCGGCCGCGATAACCGCGAGCGCAGCGCAGGCGCCAATTGCCCACTCCCCGCGCCTGGCTCGCACGAAGTTGTACGCGTCGTCGGCGAGAAATCCGGTAAGCGCCACGGCCGGAGGCAACCAACCCGCGACCTTCCATGGCGCCCAGTTCGAGAGCAGAAGGCTACTCATCACCATGCCTCCCACGAACCAGCCGGTGAACAACGCCCGATAGCCCTTCCAGAAGAACAGGATGCCTGAGACCGCGGCTGCCCAGATGAGCAGGCTCGTCATCTTGTCGATGACGCCCCGCGTGGGCACGGATCCGATCACCGGATAGTCCGGGTCGATCCACGGTGTGTAGGCTTGAGCTGAGAACTTGACCTGGTCCTTCCAGTCCGGGGAGATGAGCCCAGGTGTGCCGCGTGCCTGCCGATCTGCCTTCTGCCGATCCAGCGATGAAAAGTAGATGTTCCGGCCCCGGTGGCTCTCGGCGACCATGGGTCCGACCAGGATGATGAACACCACGACGACGGCCGCCGCGGCCCTTACTGCACTAGGCCCCATTGTCTGGATCCGCTCCCGAAACGGTTTGAAGCCCGATGGGAGGGGCCACACCAGTGCGCGAAGGCTGACCCAGGCGAGGAATGGCAGCATGAAGAGGGGGAGGGCCTTTGCCGACTCGTACTCGTACGACAGTACTGCTGCTAATGCCGCAGCCGGCACCAACCACGCGATGCTGCCGCTGTTCAGCGAACGCAGGGCGAGCCAGGCGAGCGTGACCTCGCCCAGGAAAAGTGGCTGGTGCGGTGGTCCGATGTCGTTGACCACGCGCAGCGATGCCCAGATCGCCGTCGCGAACAGCGCACCCTGCCTCTGCGCGACCTCGCGCATCATCAGATAAAAGACGGGGAGTGTCACGATGCCGGTGGCTATGTTGGGCGCGCGCAAGCCGGTGGTGGACGGGCCAAGGATCCATTGCGAAAGTGCGCCCAGGTACGTGGGGATAGGATAGATGTACGGGCGCGCACCATGAAGGATGTCCCACTGGTTCCCGCCAATGATATGTTCCTCAAGAATGATGTAGCCACTTGGTGGCAGGGTTCCGTAGCGAAACAGACGCATTACGATTCCCGCTGCGCAGATGATCCCGAGCACAAGCATCTCTACTGGATGCGCGCGCACATATGCCGCTGCACGGGCAGGCCACGAGAGAGGCTTCGGTAGATACCCATCCCAGGTGAAGTAGGCGACCAGGACGACGGCGATTGCATAATAGAGCGAGGCTCGGTCGATGTCCGTCCGCACTTTGTCGACGATCTTGTAGCCGTGCCACCCCAGGTACGCGGCGATCGCGATCGCTGCCAACTGGCTCGCCACGAAGAGCCAGCGGCTTCGTCCCACGGAGAAAACTCTCCGCTCAGCAGAATGCGCCTTGATGGTGTGATGTTTAGCCATGTGCAGCAAGAGCCCATGAAGAACAACGCGCGCCGATGTTTGAGATTTGCATCATCCGGAGGCTGGCCTACGGGCTGTCAGCACCCGGGTTGTCGAGGCGCCGCGTATGCCAGGCAGAGCCCCCAAGATTCGCTCCAGTCGTTCGTAAGGACCGCCCAGAGTGGCCGGGAAGCTCGGGAAGAAGACGGGGATGTGGGTCACGCGCACGTCCGCTAACCCCGCTGCAGCAGTCCACTCTATCGCCCTCTGGCGGGTGAACTTGAATAGGCCGTTTTCCACGGGATTGCGCAGGTACACAATGTTGGTGGGGAATATCGGGTTGGGCTCTACACAGACCAGTCTGCCGCCGGGGCTCAGCACGCGGCGAATCTCCGCGAGCATGGCCGGCTGGGATTGCGCATGATGCAGGACATCGACACAAAATGCGCCGTCGAACGACCCGTCCCGGAACGGGAGCCGCTCGACCGCCGCGGCCAAGAAGGCTGTCGGGCGGTCCCGCGCTAGCTGGCCGTTTGCATGACGCAAGGCGGCCGTCGCAAGGTCGATACCAACGTACTTGACGGTCTCTCCGATTTCGGCGAGAAACAGCCCGAGTTCAAGACCGTGGCCGCTGCCCACCTCGAGGACCCGCTCGCAGCCTACCAGCGACCGTGCAACGAAGCGGATCTTCTTCCGCATTGTTCTCGGGTAGGAAGGGTTCTTGATCAGTCGTTCGAGAAGCGAAGGCCGCCCTTCGAAGTGCTCGAGCTGGCGACGGAGATGTCCCTGGTTGTCCCGGACCATGTCGCCGAGTATAACAAGGCCCTCGGCAAGGCTGAGGGAAACGCAGGTTTGGGGACACCGAAGCACGGTTTGCCCCGTCTGGCCATTGACAATTTGTGCTATAACCTCGCAATTGGTGGGGCTCCGGTTCGTTTATGGTGGTGACCGGGCTGGGCTCCGCGAAAGCTCAAGCTCGACGCAAGGACGGATACAGGCGTGGCGTTCGCCCAACCGATCGATGGCAGAGCAAAAGTCGCCTCCGGCGAGACGACTGCGGTCGCGCGGCCAATCGTGTCAATCGTCATGCCCTGCCTGAATGAGGAACAGACGGTCGAGACGTGCGTCAAGAAGGCGGTGGGGTGGCTCCAGCGCTCCGGCACGGTCGGCGAGGTGCTCGTTGTTGACAACGGCTCGAACGATCGCTCGGTCGAGCTTGCCACGAGCGCCGGCGCTCGGGTCGTGCACGAGTCCCGCCGCGGGTACGGAGTTGCCCTGCGGCGTGGCTTCGCCGAGGCTCGCGGCGAATGGCTGGTGATGGGGGACTGCGACGATACGTACGAATTCGGCGACCTCGACGACCTGATGCGGCCACTGGACCAAGGCTACGACCTGTCGGTCGGTAACAGGTTCGCGGGCGGGATCGCGCCCGGCGCCATGACGTGGAGCCACCGTTACATCGGCACGCCTGTGATCTCGCTCATGCTCAAGATGTTCACGGGTTTGAAGGTTGGCGACAGCCAGTGCGGGCTGCGCGCGTTCACGCGCGAGGCGCTCGATCGGCTCGACCTGAAGACGGATGGCATGGAGCTGGCTTCGGAGATGATCCTGAAGGCCGCGCGGCGCGGACTGAAGGTCGCCGATGTGCCCGTGCCGTACGGCGAGCGGCTCGGCGAAGCTAAGCTGAACACCGTACGCGACGGCTGGCGTCACTTGCGCTTCCTGCTGCTGGCCAGCCCCAACTATCTGTTCACGATTCCGGGCCTGGTGTTGACGCTTCTGGGTGTTGGAACGTTGGCCGCGGCGCTGCCGAATGAGAGCATCGAGTTCGGTGAATGGGACTGGCAGCCGGTGTTTGCCGGTGGCATCTTCGTCGTCGTCGGGATCAACGCGCTCCTCCTTGGCTTCGCGTCGAGGTTGTACACCACCGCCCGCGGTATCACGAATGAAGACCGTACTGTGCGGTTCTACAACCGCTACCTGGGGTTTGAAGCGTTCGTGGGTATCGGCGCGGTATTGGCTCTCGCCGGCGTCGCACTTGATATCCTGCTCGCCTTTTACGAGCCGGAAGGCTTGAGCACGCTCGGTTTGATGGGCGTCGCGCAGACGCTCATCATCGCGGGCGCCAACGTGCTGTTGGTCGGCTCGATGGCCAGCCTCCTCGAGGGCGAGTGAGCTTGTTCTCCCTAGTTCGCATTCTGCGCGCCGTGAGCGCGTTCGCTCTTCTCTGGCCGCTGGCCCTGTACCCCGCGGCGCTCTGGGTATTCAGCAGGATGCGGCCACGGAACGGCGGTCGACCAGTCTCAGACTCAGGAGCACTCCCGTCGATCACCGTCATTGTTCCGACGTACAACGAGATCTCAAACATCCGTGCGCGGCTCGAAAACATCTCCGCCTGCTGTTATCCGAAGGAATTGCTCCATGTACTCGTGGTTGATTCCGCCTCCGGCGACGGAACCGCTGACATCGCGGATGCCTATGCCGTGGCAGCGCCGGACCTTCAGCTACGCGTGCTGCGGGAAGGCAAGCGGGGCGGTAAGGCGAAGGCCACGAACCTTGCACTTGAGCACTGCATGACCGATCTCGTATTGGTGACCGATGCGCCCACGCGATTCGATCCCCTGGCGCTCGAGGCAATTGCCCGCTCGTTTCAGGATCCGGACGTGGGCGCCGCGACGGGGCGTTTCGTGATCTTCGAGCAGCGAACGGCAACGCAACGAGAAGAAGGGCTGTTCTGGCACATTCGCAATCTATTGCGCAACCTGGAGGCCGATGTCGACAGTACGCCCTTCTTGTCCGGCGAGTTCTGTTGCTTCCGACGAGAACTCATCCGGGCGATCGACACAGATTCCATTGCGGATGACATGAACGCGGCGCTGCAGGTGCGTCGCCAGGGATTTCGCGCCATCGTCGAGCCCACTGCGCTGTTTACCGAGCCACGATCGGAGGAAGTGCGCGATCTGTTGGTGCGGAAGGTGTCCCGTGCGGCCGGGGGTGTCCAGGAGTTGCTTCGCCACCGCGACATGATGTTCCAGCCACGTTACGGTCTTTTCGGCATGTTCATTCTGCCGTCCGATCTGCTGTACTACGTCCCCGTGCGGATACCGGCTCTCGTAGTCCTGGCGAGCGGTCTCATTCCCTTGTTCCGCCGGCACAAGTGGCCCCTGGCTGCGGGTGCATTGGCGGCGCTTGCCGTCGCGCCCTTGCGCCGGCGGCTGATGGACGCGGTCTACGTGGCGCTACTCAACGAGTGGCTCTTCGTGCGTGGATGGCAGACCGTCCTCGCGAAACGGACGGAAGTATTGTGGGAGCAAGAGAAACGAAACGTCGTACCCGCTGCGGGTTGGAGGGGCGGCGAGGCGTCGACCAGCAGGAACGCAGGAGTTCGCAAGTGAGACCCTTCCCGTCGACCCGGCCGGGTATGGATTCGCCGCGGGAGGATCGAGCCCGCTGGTTCTTGACCCGATACCTCGAGGAGGCGCCAATAGCGGTTGCGCTGTTTCGTGCGTCGGAAGCGCTCGCGTTTTCGGGGGTTGATATGCCACGGCCAATTCTGGACATCGGCTGCGCGTTTGGTGAGTTCGGGCGGCTGTTCTTTGAAGGAGGGGCGGCACCGGACGTGGGGCTCGATATCGACAGGAGTGAACTCCTGCGGGAGCGTTCCGCGCCAGGGTACGGGTCCGTTGCGCAGTGCGACGCGCGCTCTCTACCGTTCAAAGACGGTGCGTTCGGGACTGTGATGTCGGTCAGCACTCTTGAGCACGTCCCCGATGTTGCGCCGGCGTTTCCAGAGATCGCGCGCGTCGTCCGGCCAGGTGGCGTTTTGGCAATGAGCGTACCCATCGAGGGCCTCAATGAGAATCTGATGGGATACGGCCTCCTGCGCGCTGCAAACCTCGGATTGGCGAAGCGATACGCGGACGTGGTGCATCGTTCGCTCACGCACGTGAACATCTGGAAGGCGGAGAGGTGGGCCTCCCTCGTGCGGGAGGCTGGCTTTGATATCCAGCGTATGGAGCCAATCCTTTCGCCAGCGGCGACCCGAGCGTTTGAAGCACTACTTCCAGCCGCTTACGCGAACAGGTTCTTCCGGCAGCTCACGGGCCGCCGGCCACCGCACCCTCGCCCCTTCGTCCTGGCGATGGAGCGGGCTCTCAGGTCGCTCGTGTTGAATGACTCACCGAGAGGAAGCAATCTGTTCCTTGTTGCGCGCAGACCTGAGAGATAGGCGCCATGGTTGCGCGGCTGCGGCTACTGCAGGTCCCAATCGTGCTGGCGATCTTCGCCCTGTTCGTGTGGCGGCTGGACGTCGGCAGCGTAGGCGACGCGCTGCAGGAGCTCGAACCATGGCAGATCATCGTGGTAATCGCGCTGAATCTGCCCGTCGCCGCCCTGTATGCGACGCGGTCGCACCTAGTGCTTCTGCGGCTAGGCCACCGCATTCGGCCTTCACTGCTGGCGCCGGTGGCAGTGCTGGGGAACGTGGCCGGATCGTTTACGCCCGCGTCTGCCGGTGAATTCCTTCGAGCTGAGGCTCTTGGTTCCCATGCGGGCGTGAGTCTGAAGGACTCGGCAGCCCTCGTGCTCTTCGAACGCGTAACGTCGCTGTACCTGATGGCGCTCGGGGCCGTCGCGACGTTTTCGTTCCTTGCGTTTCCTGCTGGCGTAGCTTCGCTGATCGGGGGAGCCTGCGTGGTTGGACTCGTCCTTCCTCTTGTGGTGGGGCGGTTGTTGGATCGGATGCCAGAGAACGTCAGTTCCGATGGGGCATTAGCGTCTGTCGCGCAACGACGCCTCGCCGGGCTCTCAGAGCGCCTGCGCCTTATTCTTACAAGTCCCGGCTTGATCTGCTTGTGGTATGCGCAGACGGTTGCGATCTTCGCGCTGAACACGTTGCAGTTCTGGCTTCTGGTGCGAGCGGTCAGTGGCGACATCACGTTTGCCGAGGCATGGATCGCGTTCAGCCTGCCGACGCTCATTGGGGTTGCTTCGTTGATCCCGCTCGGGCTCGGCGCGTTCGATGGATCAATGGCGGCCGTGTTTGACCGGCTGGGAACGACGCTGGAACAGGGCACCGTCGTTGCGGTCGTTGTCCGCGCGGCCATCAGTCTGCCGATGCTGGCGCTGGCGCTGGCGTCGTATCTCTACCTGGTGCGGCGGCTGCCGCGCCCGCAGGCGGAGCTTCCATCCGTCGGTCCGGTGCCGGAGTAGCCGCTGTTACGACGCCGCGGTCTGGTGTGTGGCGAGACCCAACCGCTCGAAGCGCGCGAGGATCGCTTGTGGCTGCCGCTCCAGCTCCGCGGCGATGTGGACGGCCGTTCTGCCCGACGCGTGCAGTTCGATGACGCGCTGGTCCTCGGCGTCCGACCCCGGGTCATATGCTCGCGGATGGCGTGTCCGAACCTCGAGCTGGTATTCACTGAAACGCCGGGGGGCTGTGGTCGCCAAGCGGAGGTGATCAGGC
>JACRBR010000278.1 GCA_016213125.1 Chloroflexota bacterium
AGCGCATAGCCGTCGCGGCGATCGCGTTCGGCGAGGGCGCGGACGAGCTCGATGGCGTAGACGCCGGCGCCCGCGGGCTTCGGGGGGACGGAGGTGGCGTCGATGGCGATGCGCATTGGGGGTCATTATCCACGACGGGGGACGGAACCACAGATTCGACCGATTTCACAGATGGGCTGCACGCCAGCGGAGGGCAAACAGCAAAGGGCAAACGGCAAAGAGGAAACAGCTCAGACGTCGTTGACCTGGTATGTCCGGCCCATGCGGCCCTGGTAGTAGTCGCGGACGCCGCGCCACATCGCGCGCAGGAGGCGCCAATCGCGGCGGGTGGCGAGGCGGGCGGTGGCGCCGATCCGGGTGACCCAGAAGTACGCGGTGAAGTACGCGTAGTCGCGCGGGGAGGTGGTGTTCTTGCGGACGAGGTAGAGGCGGTTGCGGGTGGCGTAGTAGAGCTTGAAGGGCGTCATCCAGCCGCCGCCGGAGGAGCCGGACTCGCGGTGGTAGATGACGGCGGCGGGCTCGTAACGGATGCGGTATCCGTGGGCGCGGGCACGACGGATCCAGTCGGTCTCCTCGTAGTACATGAAGAAGCGCTCGTCGAGCGGGCCGGCGTCGCGGAAGGCCTGGGCGGGAACGAGGGCGCAGGCGAACGAGGCGGTGTCGAGATCGTCGCGGCGGACGGAAGTTGCGGGGCCGTCCGGGCGGCCGTGGTAGGTGTCGCGAAAGAGGCCGAGGCGCCAGTCGAAGCCGCCGGCGTGCGTGCTGATGAGACGGGGGTCGTCCCTGTAGAGGATCTTGGGGGCGACGATGGTGCGTTCGTCAGCGGCGTCGAGCATCGCTCGGAGGAAGGCGGGAGTGGCGGTCGTGTCGGGGTTGAGGAAGAGGATGTGCTCGCCGCCGTGGTCGAGGACGTCGCGGACGGCGATGTTCGCGCCGCCGGCGAAGCCCACGTTGTCTGGGCAGCGGACGATCGTGGCGGCGGGGCGGGCGGCCTCGATGGGGGCGAGGGAGTCGTCGGTGGAGGCGGCGTCGACGACGAGGAGGCGATACGGCGGGTCAGTGACGGCGCGCAGGGAGTCGAGCAGGTCGCAGATGAAGGCGGCGCTGTTGTAGTTGATGACGGCGATGGTGACGGCGGGGGTCAAGGGCCCGTGACCTCTCTTGGGGGAGATATCTCGCACGCGGCGGGTGGTGGTGTCGGGGCATGTTACTGCGTGGGATCGGCCTGCGGCCGATTACACAGGCGGGGGCGCCTGTGCTCCATTGCCAGTCTCGCGGTAGTCGAAGTACTCCTTCAAAGCGTCGCGCCAGTCGCGGAGGGTGATGCCGAGGGCGGCGGCGCGGGTGTTGGCGAGGACGGAGTACGGTGGCTTTTGGGGGCCGGTGTAGCCGGTGGCGCGCAGATCGGCGGTGGTGATGGACTCGACGGGGGTGTCGGACCTGCCGGCGAGGTGGAGGATCTCGACGGCCCAGTCGTGGCGGGAGGCCTCGCCTCCGTTGCTGAGGTGGTAGATACCGGGCGGGGCGCCGTGTTCGAGGAGAGTGGCTATGGCCCGCGCGAGGTCGTCGGTGGCGGTAGGGGTCGCGATCTCGTCGGTGACGAAGCGGAGGGGGCGGCCTTCGGCAGCGGCGGCGAGCACCTTCTCGTTGAAGTTCACATAACCATCGCCGTAGAGCCAAGAGGCGCGGACGATGAGGGTGTCAGCGTGGCGGGCGGCGGCGAGGACTTCGCCGTCGAGCTTGGAGAGGGCGTATGCGTTCAGGGGGTTCGGGCGGGCGTTCTCGACGTAGGGCGTGGACTGCGCGCCATCGAAGACCTCGTTGGTGCTGATGGCGACGAGGCGAGCGCCGGTGCGGGCGCAGGCTCGCGCGACGTGTTCGGTACCGATGCCGTTGACGGCGCGGGCGAGGGCGGGGTCCTGCTCGCAGCGGTTGGTGTCGGTGAGGGCGGCGCAGTGGATGACGGCCTGCGGGCGGTGCTCGTCGAGTGCGCGCGCGCAGGCATCAGCGTCGGTGATGTCGAGATTGGCGCGGGCGAGGGGGACGAGATCGTGCGCGGTGAGCGTGCGCAGGAGGCTGCGGCCTAACTGGCCGTTGGCGCCGGTGATGAGGATCTTCATGCGGTCAGAGTGTAACCACAGATTTCACAGATTACACAGATGGTGTTCACGGACAGCGATGGCGTATTGGTGAAACTCTGGGATCCACGTGAACAAGATTCCTCGCTGCGCTCGGAATGACGGACCGCGAGACGCTGACGATCAGGCGGAGTAGGGGCGGGCGGTGGCGAGGCGGGCGCCGTACTGGCGGTCGTAGTAGGCGCGGAAGTCGCCGGATTTGATGCGCTGCCACCACTCGCGGTTCTCGGCGTACCAGCGGACGGTGGCCTGCATGGCGGCGTCGAAGTCGTACTGCGGCTCCCAGCCGAGGGCGCGGAGCTTGGTCCAGTCCAGATAGTAGCAGGGGTCGTGGCCGGCGCGGTCCTCGACGAACTGAATCAGCGAATACGGCTTGTCGAGCAAGTCGAGGATGGTGCGGGCGACCTCGATGTTCGGGCGGTGGTTGTCCGCCTGGATGTTGTAGGCCTCGC
Source organism: Chloroflexota bacterium (assembly GCA_016213125.1). GTDB lineage: Bacteria > Chloroflexota > Dehalococcoidia > DSTF01 > JACRBR01 > JACRBR01. The sequence goes on from JACRBR010000278.1 coordinate 2,591, forward strand.
CCTTCTCGCCGCGCTCGAGCAGGAGGAGCAGTGCGCGGCAGTTGTCCTCGACGTAGAGGCGGTCGCGCATCTGCAGACCCTCGCCGTAGACGGGCAGCGGCTGGTTCTCGAGCGCATTCGTCACAAACAGCGGGATCGCCTTCTCGGGATATTGATAAGGTCCGACGTTGTTCGCGGGGCGCGCGACGACTACCTGCAGGCCGTAGGTCTCGGCGAAGGCGTGGCACATCATGTCGCCGGCGGCCTTGCTGACGGCGTAGGGGCTGCGCGGCTTGAAGGGATCGTCCTCGCGCCGCGGGTTCTCCTCCGTCGCGGGCCCGTAGACCTCGTCGGTGGAGATGTGGAGGACGCGCTCGACGCCGAGATCGCGCGCGGCCGAGAGCACGTTGTAGGCGCCGCGCAGGTTCGTCTCCATGAAGTCGGCGGCGTCCTCGATCGATCGGTCGACGTGGGACTCGGCGGCGAAGTTCACGACGGCGTCGCAGCCGCGCATCGCTCCGGCGACGGCCTCGGCATCGGCGACGTTGCCGTGGACGAAGGAGTACCGCTCGTCGCCCGCGACATCGGCCAGGTTCTCGAGGTTGCCGGCGTAGGTGAGGGCGTCGAAGTTCACGACGTGCGTGTCCGGACGCTCGCGCATGACGTAGCGGATGAAGTTGCTGCCGATGAAGCCGGCGCCACCGGCGACGAGGAGCTTCCGCATCAGGGCACCCGCACGCGGCTGAAGTCGCCAAGGATGAGCTGGTAGCCGCGTGGCTTGCGGTCGTCGCCGGCCAGCTCGACGTCGCGGCCGATGAGCGAGTGCTCGATCCGGTGGCCCAGATGCTTGATGGTGGTCTTCTCGAGCACGACGGAGCCGCTGATCTCACTCTCCACGATGTGGCAGTCGCGGTCAATCGACGTGAAGGGGCCGATGTACGCGTTCTCGATCACCGTGCGCTCGCCTATGATCGCGGGACCGGAGATCACGCTGTTGATCACCTTGCAGCCGGGCTGGAGGACGACACGGCCGTGGAGCTTGCTCAGCTCGTCGACCTCGCCGCCCGAGATGTCGCCGGGAAGGGTCTCGAGGACGATGCGGTTCGCGGACAGGAGGTCGTCGTGGCGGCCGGTGTCGATCCACTCGCCCTCGACAACCTCGGCCCGGACATTGTCGCCGTGGTCCAGCAGCCACTGGATCGTGTCGGTGATCTCCAGCTCGCCTCGCGCCGACGGCTTGATGCTGGCGATGGCCTCGAAGACGCGCGGCGTGAACATGTAGATGCCGATGACGGCGAGGTCGGATGGCGGGTCCTTCGGCTTCTCGACCACCTGCACCAGCCGCTCGCCCTCGAAGCGGGCGACGCCGAACTGGCGCGCGTCGGGCACCTTCTTGAGCATGATGCAGGCGTCGTCGCCGGACGCGGCGAATGCGTTGACGTAGGAGACGATCCCGTGCGTGAGGAAGTTGTCGCCGAGGAATGTCACGAAGGGCGCGCCACCCATGGCCTCGCGGGCGATGCCGACGGCCTGCGCGATGCCGCCCGGCTGGAGCTGGTCGATGTAGGAGATGTGCGCGCCGAAGCGGGCGCCGTCGCCGGTCTCGCGGCGGATCTGGTCGCCGGTCTCGGGCGACACGACGATGGTGATGTCGTTGATGCCGGCCTGGACGAGGTGCTCGACGACGTAGAAGAGGATGGGCTTGTTGGCGACGGGGACCATCTGCTTGGCGCCCGTGTAGGTGAACGGGCGCAGGCGGGAGCCCTTGCCGCCGCTGATGACGAGTCCCTTCATGGGTGGTTTCATCGCCGGTCAGTCTACCTGGTTGGCCGGATACCCCACCCCGGCCCTCCCCGTAGACGGGGAGGGGGAATCCCTGGTCAATGGGCTTCGGCGTGGTCTCAGCACGAGTAAGAACGGTGTCGGGCGGTGCGGCGTTGCAGGGTTACCCCACCCCGGCCCTCCCCGTGGACGGGGAGGGAGAAGTTCGATGCGGAGTGCGCTGGGGACGGGGAGGGAGAAGTTTGATGCGGAGTGCGCTGGGGACGGGGTGCTGGTTCGGGGGTGCTGGCGCTGCCATCATGGCGCCGACTTGGACGGTTATTGCCTGAACGACGATCGCGCGGGCTGAACAGCCCGCGCTACGGGACACACGACGCTACGGGACAAACGGCAGGAGGAGGCGAACCCGATGGAACTGCGCGGCAAGACGGCGATCGTGACGGGGTCGGCGGTGGGGGTGGGGCGGCAGGTGGCAGTGGACCTGGCGCGGCGCGGAGCGAACGTCGTCGTGAACTACTCGAAGTCGGAGGACGACGCGAAGGAGGCGGTGGCTCTCGTGGATGCGGTGGGTGGAAAGGCGCTGCTGGTGAAGGCAGACGTCTCGGACGACGCGCAG
>JACRBR010000276.1 GCA_016213125.1 Chloroflexota bacterium
CCGTGAAATGCCCGCCCTTTTCGAAGTCCAGCAGCCGACCGAAGACCGAGCGGCCATCGAAGCGCGGAAAGCAGCACCAGTCGATAGAGCCGGACATCGAGACGAGGGCGCAGGAGTGCATGTCCCCGATGAGCCCGTAATCGGCGATCGGCGAATAGGAGGCGTGGCCGGCGTTCATTGTTCCGCAGTTCTTTCATGTGGCTCCACCGTGATGACGTCGCCGCGCGCGAAGATCGCGTCCACGCGGATGCCGATTTTGCCGTAGGCCGTGGCCGGCACGGAAATGTCCGCGATTGAAAGCAGGCCCACGTAGGGCCGTGCCTCTTGCACCGTGAGTCCCCGCTTGGGAAGTGCAAGCGTTAATGTGCGCTCCGCGCGCATCGTTGGATCGGCGGCCGAACCAGTGTCACCATCCAGGCCAGATGGAATGTCTAGTGAGAGGACGCGCTTCCGTCCTTCATTCGCGGTGCGGATCATGGAGGCAGCGGGCTCGCGGACATCTCCGCGCAATCCGTAGCCGATCAACGCATCAAGTACGAGACTTGCGTCCATCAGTTGCGGGATCGAGGCACCTCCGCGGTCCCATTGCGCAACAACGCCACCGCTGAGCTGAAGCGCATGAAGCTGGTGGCGCGTTGCATCAGCCATCGCCGAGCCTGGGTGCGTAACCAGCGTGGTCACAGACGCGCCCCAGTTGTGCAGACGGCGAGCCGCCACAAGTCCCCCACCTCCGTTTCCGGCCGGGCCCGCGAGCACCACGATGCGCAGATCCGTTACATCGCCATCTACCATGCGGCGAGCCTCCTCGGCCAATGCCCGGCCCGCGTTCTCCATCATCTGGAGCAGGACGATGCCTATCTCCTCGACCATGATTCGGTCGATCTCGCGCATTTGTGCCACGGTGACGGTCGGGACCTTCATCGCGGCCGGCCGCCGATCGCCGGTGGAGCCTTGGCGACCGAGGGTGTGTACTTTCTCACCATGGTGCCTCATTTCGCGACGTTCACGTTGGCGCAGAGCGACGCCGGCTCACGCATCTTATCGCCGGTGACAACCGTAACCGAACGTGCGCTGATCGTCGGGACGCCGCCTGAGTTCTGACTTCGTGTGTTCACGGCTACAACACGATGAGCTGATAGCCCTCTCCGGCCAGGCGCGCGATGCTGGGGTGTCCGAGATATTCCGCGTCGAGCGGCTCGCCGAGCGACTTCAACTCATCGCGCACCTTGAACGAGCTGGAACAGAAGTCGCAGGCGGCGTAAGCAAGGCCGGCGTTTTTCAGCTGGGTGAAGAATCCGCCCATGCCACGATCGTCAGCGTCCTGTGGGTTGCCCCACTTCGCAAGCCATTCGGTGGCTGCGCCGTCGAAAATCAGCTGCACGTCGTGACCGGCTACGCTCAATTCCCTGGAGTAGACCATGCTGTGAAACATTCGGGCATGGCTCTCGTGGGTCCCGGGACCGGCCTGAAGAATGATCGCGAACTTTGCCATTGTAGGATTTGTCCTTTCCTGCATATGTGCTGGCTAGTGAATAAGCGTGTTGATGCGTCGCATGGCTTGCAGAAACGGCCGTGCGAGCTGGCGGTACGTCGCCTGGCCGGCGGCCTGGCTCAGGGAAAACGAAATGGTTGGATACACCTGGACCATGTTCGCGAAATCGGGTGTCAGACGAGCGCCCCGCTCGATGGCATCGCTCAGCGCACCCATCATGTCCCCGGCGCCCGGCGCGAGGACGTGCGCACCAAGGAGGCGATATCGCCTGTCGGTGACCAACACGATCCGGCCGCCGGCGCCCTCCGCCCGGGCACGATCGGAATCCGCAAGAGACTGGTCGAAGACCAGGACGTTCCCCTCGCCCAGCGAACGCTTCGCCTCATCGCTCGTCATGCCGGCGTGGCCGAGTTCCGGATCCGTGAACGTAGCCCACGGAACGGCATTCGCTGCTGCTTTCGAACCGGGATAGAACATACTTCGCAGGGCGGTCGCAGCCTCCGAGACGGCGCTATGCGTGAACAGATATCGGCCCGCAACGTCGCCGGCTGCGTAGATCGAGGAGACCGTCGTGCGGAGGCGCCGATCGACCGTGATGCCTTGTTTCGTGTAACCAACGCCGGCCTGGTCGAGCGCAAGCGTTTCGACGTTGGGCGCGCGCCCTGTCGCAACAAGGATCTCGTCGCAAGCCCATGCACGCTCCTGCCCCTCGACAGTTCCATGGACGGCCTTGTGGCCGTCGCTTGCCCCAGCCCGCTCGATGCGCACGCCGACGTGTATGGAGACGCCCTCCCCCTCCAGCGTGCGGCGAACATCGTCGCTCAGCACAGGCTCTTCGCGGTTCAGGATCCCTGGCAGCGCCTCAAGAAGCGTGACCGCGGTGCCGAGACGCTGCATTGCCTGAGCCATCTCAACAGCAATTGGACCTCCGCCGATGATGACGATGGAGTCCGGCAGGCGGTCGCATTCGAACAATTGCTCGCTCGTCAGGAAACCCGTCTCGGTAAGGCCCGCGATGGCCGGGACGGACGGGCGCGACCCGGTGGCGAGGAGGATGTAGCGCCCCGTGATCGCGCGAGTGCCCACGTTGACCGTGTGACCATCCACGAGTGACGCATCGCCGGTGTGTACGGCAACGCCCAGTGATTCGAAATGCTCGGCACTGTCGCTACCGGCCGCGATCTCCTGTCGTACTCCGCGCAGCCGCGCCATGACGCCTCGGGTGTCAATGGCGCGCGATGACGGCTCCAGTCCCAAATCACTCGCTCTGCGCATGGTGTGCGCGAGCCGGGCAGACGCGATGAGCGCCTTGCTAGGCACACACCCGGTCCACAGGCAGTCGCCGCCGATTCGGCTGCGCTCCACAAGCGCTGCCCGCACTCCCATCCGGGGTGCAATATCGGCAGCTGCCATGCCGGCCGACCCGGCGCCGACGATGACGAGGTCGTAGTCATACCTCATAGGGCACCCGATCGATGAAGACGGCACCCGCGTTTCCCGCGCCGGTGTGCGCCCCGATGCTTGGCCCGACGACATACTCGATGATCTCGTCAACGCCCGGCATGACGCAGACGTGGCGACGTAGCTCCCGGGCGATCGGTTC
>JACRBR010000277.1 GCA_016213125.1 Chloroflexota bacterium
TCACCTCCCCGCAGGTCTGGCGCGGCATTCAAGATCGTCCAACGCGGATACAAGCCGACCGTTGCTGGCGAGATGAGCTGGTTGTTCATCACGAGCGTCGCCTGTGGGCTATCCATGCAGAGATATCCCGCATCCGGCGGATTTCGATCGACGCCAAAGATGCCCGTGACGACGCGAAGCGTGTTGGCACCAACCGTCCAGTCCTCGTCGACTTCGTGGTACGGGAGCGCGATATCGCCGAATCCGCGCATCGCAGGGAGATACAGCGGGACGGAACCGCCCAGCCACGCTGTGTAGATGTCCGCGCGCTCGTACGACGTGCCTGCGGTCGTCGTGGGCATCGGTTTCAGATCGCTGACGTATGCATCGGCGCCGACGGGAGCAGCGCCTTTCCGCTTTAGCGAAGGCGACTTCCAAACGGCCGTATCCGGCCAGGCCGCCCCAGGAGCCTCCAGCCCAGAAATGCCGGTCGTGTCGTTCACGTTCGGGCCGCCGGCGAAGATATCGGGGACCCCATCGCAAAACAAATCGGTCCGCATCGACACGCTGCCAACTGTGGCGTCGACCGCACCGGGACTGGAACCCCAGGAGCTGGGCGTATATGTAGTCTGTGATGAGATGGTCCGGCCACCAGATCGGACGGAGGTCAGTTCCCAGGTCTGGAGACTCTGACTTGTGCCAACAACGTCCGCGCCCGACGGGCAGGGACCACCAAGCGCGGTCGGCGGCGCACCAAAGCACACGGTCCACTCGACGTCGGCTGCCGCGAAAGACTGAATTGAGCCAAAAGGGCCCGCCAAACCAGTTTCCGGGCGTAGGTCTGCGCGCGCGAAGACAAACGCTACCAGTAACGCGGCGGCAGCGATCGCTAGTTTCTTCATGCGGGCACCACTCCACCAGCCCTGTTAGGAGCTTGAGAAGGAACAGGGGGCTCAGAAGGCGCGAACTCCGCGGCGCCTTCAGTTCTTCCTCAGATCCTTTCCTCGGCAGACTCTCCGGTACGGGGAATTAAGTGGCGCGAGAATACGGCAGTTAGGAGGAGTTGTCAATCCCTCTTGGGCTCATCTTTCAAAGAATCTTCGGACTGACGCATTTAGGCACTAGTTCGCGGGGAAACGCTGCCACCTTTGCTGGCCTCAAACTCATCCAGCACCCAGCCGGACACCGTGCGCCACGCCGTATTCGAGAGATGTTCCCTGCTTAGCCCAAGCGCCTTAGCAGCAGAGCATACGCTGCCGCCCGCGATCACGGTCCGCAGCAGCGCCGCTTCGCGTTCGAGCCGGCGATCGTCCCCCACCCGTTGCAGGACCGTGTTCGCACACGCGAGCACCACATCCGATAGGGCGAGCTCCTCCTTCATCACGGCATCGCCATAGCGTTCCGCCGCGAGGCGCCGGACGGCCGGCTCGTCGACGAGCGGATTGTCGCTGAGGTTCAGGAGGCGCTGAGCGTTGCGCAGGGCGTGAGCCATCGCCAGGCGTCGCCGTTCACGGTCTGTTCTTCTCATCCGCCGCTCCTTCCCCTAATACAGGCAGCAACCGAACCTGCCCATCCACTCCAGGTTGCAACCAGAGCGGCTCTCGAAGCCACGCTCCCGGTGCCTTGCCAAGTAGGTCCTCGGCCACGCCGACTCGGAAGAGGGTCACGTCTTCCTTCGCCGCCAAAGCTGCCAGCCTGGCCGCCTCCCGGGCCGGCGAAGCCGCGAACGTCGAATCCAGCACCACCAGCACTCTCAGCGCCTTGGTGCCAAACAGCCGCTCGAACTCACCGCCGTAGTAGAAGCTGCCGTACCGGCGGATCTTGTCGCGCCAGACCCGCTCCGACTTCCCGCTTCGTTCGACCTCCAGGAAGAACGACGCCTTGCGTTCCCCTCCCTCGGTGACCCGCGACACCCGAAAGTAGCTATCCGGAAGCAGCCCCGAACGCACCATGACCGGGGCGAGCTCATCCTCCCGGCGCCACTCCACGAGCTGCACTCCCCCATCGACGCAACCTCGCACGATGTGCGCCCGACAGTCGTTGATGCGCAGCGTGTGCTGGAGACGTCCTCCCTCGAGGTTCGGGCGCGAAGCCCGGCACTCGATGCCAAGGGAGCGCAGCAGCCGCCGCCCGTTGACGGAGCGCTTCGACAGGAAATAGAGGCTCGGTCTATTGGCACCGGGCCCGGCCGCGCAGTCCAGATAGCGATGGCGAACCAGCAACGACAATCGCTCCTGGCAGCGGGACCGTCCGCCCGGCCCGAACAACATCGTCTGCACCTGCCGTCTCGTCGTCACGCTGACCTCCGCCACCCAGCGCACGATGCGCTGATCCCGATCCGTCGGCACGAAGGGACGTCTTCGCTTCCGTCTCGATGCCGAGCGCGCACGACTTCCTCCGACTTCGTCTGTAACCGCGATGGCAGACATTTCACCTTCACCTGTTGTTCTGAAGCTGAGAGATGGTGCAGCGGCCCGGTTACCTGTTGCCACGCTCGTTGCCCCATCCATTGCCCTACTCCTCTTCGATGTCGGTGACTTGCCGCTTCGGCGGGCCTGTCGCATCCGTACTCGCGGCGGCGGTCGTGGTCTGCGATTCGCGAAGGCGACCTGGGCCGTATCGCTCGCGGGAACGCCTGCGGATCTCGGCCGCGCGCTCGGGGTCGCCGCGGCTGGGCGGAGGGGCAGGTTCGACGACGTAAACAGGCGGCGGCTTCTCGTCGAGGTCTTCCCGCCGCGTCACCTCAAGCCGGTATCGCCCCTCCTTCTGCACCGTCCGCACGAAGGTCGCCGCGTTGTTGGCGATCGCCTGCTGGAGCTGGCGAGAGAGCTGTTCCGGATACTGGTTCACGCACACGAGGCCCAGGTTGAAAGCGCGGGCCTCCGTCAGGACCTTGTTGAACGAGCTCGTGGCGAAGTTCTGGAACTCGTCCACGTAGAGGTAGAACGGGCGCCGGGCGGCGGCCGGCAGCCCCACCCGCGTCTGGGCCGCGAGCTGCACCTTCGCGACGATCAGGGCACCCAGCAGGTTCGAGACGTCCTCGCCGAAGACGCCCTGCGGGATGCGCACCAGGAGCACCTTCCCCTCATCCATCACCTGGCGCATCTCGAACGAGCTCTCCGGCTGGCTGATGATCGCGCGCAGCTCCGGATAGGACAGCCAGGGGCCGACCTTGTTGAGGATGGAGGCGATGGCGTCGCTGCGCCGCTTGAGCACCTGCTCGTACTCCACCTCCAGAAACTCACGCACCGCCGGGTTGGTGACGTGGTCGAGGACCCACCGGCCGAACGTCCGGTCGAGCAGCAGCCGCGGCACATCCACCAGCGATGCCCCGGGCGTCTCCAGCAGCGCCAGCACGACGTTCCGGAGGATGTGCTCCAGCCGTGCGCCCCAGGCGTCGGCGAAGTAGCGTCGAAAGACGGCGATGAGCTCTGCCGCCGCGATGCTGCGCTGGGCGGAAGGCACGCCGGTGAACGGGTTCAGGCCTAGCGGGTGCTGCACGTCCGCCGCGTCAAAGAGGATGACGTCGTCCAACCGCTCGGGTGGGACGAGCGGCAGCAGGCCGTCGATGAGATCGTCCTTGGGGTCGATGACGCAGAGGCCGGCGCCCGAGCACAGGTCCTGTAGGACGAGGTTGCGGATGAGCGTGCTCTTCCCGGTGCCGGTGGCTCCGGACAGCGCCACGTGCATCGTGCGCTCGCGCGGGGTGACGGTGTACGGCCGCAGCGGCCGCAGGAGATCCGGTTTCCACTGACCCAGGACGGAGGCGTTCGGCACACGCGACCATGACGAGGCTTCCTGCCAGACGCCCGAGTGCCACCCCACCACCGCGCCGAGCGGCGCCCCAATGACGAGACCCAACCACCAGAGATGCGGCCCACCAAGCGCAACCACGATCGCAAACGCCAGGAACGTCCAGGAGCCGGCAACCGTGAGGCCCAGCACCACCGCATCGGCGCGGGGGTTGGCGCGGGCGCCGGCGCCCAACGACGCGGCGCGGGCCAGGAGGACCGTGAAGTGCAGGGCTACCACACAAGCGGCGATGAAGGCGATCCGTAGAGCGATCAGCGACACGCGGACGGTGACCTCGGCAATGCGTGCGTAGTTCTGATAGCTTTCGTCCGACATCGCCCAGGCCTCCCAGACCGTGGACATAGCCTAGGACGGGGCCGGCCCCGTACTGATGACCCAATGACGACGCCCGAGCACGAACTCAGCGACACTTCACGGACCCGCGCCGCCTTCCTGCGTGCAGTGGCGGGCGCTCGGCTTCCGATCCGCGCGGCGGAACTCGTCGTCGATGGCCTCGATCGACGCCTGCTGCAGAAGCGGCTGGAGCGCCTCCGCCGTAACGCCGGCGGATCCCAGGTTGATGACGAGGAGCTGCGGGAGTTCGCGCGCCAGGAACTTGCCCGCTCGGAGCCCGAGTCGCGTGGTCTGGAAGTACTGGAGACGCTCGCCCATCCCCGGGCGCGTGGGTTTGCGCGGGAGGCCGGGCTCCAGGCCGCGGTCCTCGGCGACTGGGTCGAGCTCAATCACAGCCCCGGTGACCGTGGCTGGTCGCGCGACGAGATCGACGTCACGCTCTTGGCCCGAGGAACGATCTTCGCCCGGGGCCGTGCGCAGTCCTGGCGCTCGGAGAAGCGCCGCTACCTTGTCGAACAGTGGGCCATTGCGCGCGAGGACCCCGTAGTGCGAAGGCAGCTGACCGGCAACCGGCTCAAGGTCGACCTGCAAGGCTTCAAGGCCATGGGCACGGAGGATGCGCCTTCGTGCGCCATCGAGATCGCGCCAGTGGACTGGCAGACCTCGCTCGCGCTCAACGCTCGGCTGGATGAGCCGTCGCCCGAGGGAACCATTCGGGAGCGTTGGGGACAGCCGAGTCGCGTGCTCGAACGCCGCGGCCTCCCCGGCATGCTCGTCGGCCACATCATCGTCGAGACGTCGGACGAGCGACTTCTCGTCTGCCGGAGGCAGTCGGCGGGCATGCACGACGAGCTTGGCGCCTGGTCGCTTTCTATTGAAGAACGCTGGGAGGGACACCACGACGCTCACCCGCACGACGTCGTGAAACGCGGCGTCCTGGAGGAACTGGGCATCGACGTCCGGGACGAGGAGATCCGGGTGCTTTCGTGGGGGCTTGAGACCAGCGTCCTCTATCCCGGGTTCATCGCCATCGCCCGGACCCAGCTTGGAAGCTGGGAGGTAGAGCGAACGCGCGCCCACGCGCATGACGCCAACGAGCTCAGGTACGTGACTTCGGTGCCGGCCGACGCGTCGGTGCTCCCCCTCCTGCTTGGTGACATGTTCGCGCCAGCAGAACGCCCTGAGCTGCGCGGCCGCTGGCACCGCACCTCGAAGGCGCGGATGTTTGTGGCGCTGTCCCATCTCTCGGGAACCCGAGGTGGACGCGGCCACATCCTTCGCGAATTGGGTCTGCTGGCGGGGGCTAAATGATCTGACGAGCTTACGGAGCCGCGCGATCGAGCCTGAGCCGGTAGCGGCCGACGGAACCGCCGGAACACCCGCGCGCCCGAATCGTGTACGTGCCGGAGAACTTCACCTCATACCGCGCGACGCTGGCCTCGGAGTCGTCGCAGTTGGAGGCCACGACCACGCCTCCGGCATCGAGCAGATCAAACGCGGGTGGGAGGCTGCCGCTCGCTTCCTCCGCCATTTGAATCGCGAGGAGATCACCAGCCGCCGCCTCGAACGTCCAGTCCTGGTAGTCGCCACCGAGTGCAATCTCCCCCTGCACCTCCCGGCCGAACGCGATCGTCCCGGGCGGGGGTTTGAGCAGCAGGATGAGGCGGTAGCCGCCGAGGTTGCCCGCGTTGCACCCGCTGGCGTGGATCGTGTACGTGCCCGTGAACCGAATGTGATGGTTAAGAAGGCGGGCTTCCGAGTCGTCGCAGGCGCCCCCGTCCTCGGCGTGCCCCGGATCCAGGAGCACGAAGCGTGGCGGGAGCGAAGCGCTCCCCTCCTCCAGCATGCGAATGGTAACGATGTCGCCCTCGTGTCCTTCGAAGGTCCACTCCTGGTAGTCGCCGGTGAGGGCGATCTCACCCACCGCTTCGCTGTTATAGGCAATGACCCCAGGTGGTGGCTTCAGAGCGAGCATGAGGCGGTAGCCGCCGGCCGATGAGCTGCTGCAGCCGCCGATGACGACCGTGTAGGTACCCGTGAAGTTGAGCTTGTAGTTCTGGATCCTGGCTTCGGTTTCGTCGCAGCTCGAGCCCAATGACTGGCCGCTCGGATCGAGCAGTTGGACGTTGGGCGCGAGCGAGGCGCTGCCGTCCTCGACGACGCGAACGGTCACGATCTCCCCCACCGTTCCCTTGAAGCTCCACCGTTGCTGCGCCCCGGCGCCGACGGTTCCGGTCTGTTCATCACCGTACGCCAGCATCGGCTGCGACGGGGTTGTCGCCGTCGGCGCAACCGGCGGAGAGATCGGCGTGGCAATCGGAGGCGGGGTCGCGGCGTTACTCAGCACCGTGGCGACCCGAGCCAGCGTCGAGACAGGGGCAGGGCTCGGGCGCGTGAACACCGTCGGGCTTCGCCCTCCCCCTCCGCCGCCGGACGAGCTCAGCACCGGCACCAGCAGGGCCAGCAGGCCGATCACGGTGATGGCGCCCGCCGGCAGGAGCAGGCTGAAGGAGCCGACGCCTTGCCAGTCCCCCGTCGCGAAGCTGCGCTTCTGTGCGGGAAGCTTCTGCAGCTCTTCGATGCGCTTGGCGGTCGATGGGTGGGTGGCCGTCAGCTCCTCCAGCCACCCGCTGACCAGGAACGGCGGCCCAAAGCACAATGCGCCGATGGTGCCGGCGCCACTGCTCATCGGCGGGCCCGCTTCCACCCGCGCGAGCGCCCGCGCGGCCGCTTCCGGATCGCCTGTCAGGGCCACGCCGGTCGCGTCGGCCAGGAACTCGCGCTGCCGAAACAGCGCCAGCCGCATCAGCAGGGCGATGAACGCCCAGGCCGCCGCGATCCACTTGAGGCCATAGCCGAGCATGAGCCCCATGATCATCAGCCAGATGCCGAACAGCTGGCCGAAGACGCCCATGTCGGCGAACACCCTGGGAAACTGGCGCGAAAAGATGTTGATGGCCTCGCCAGCGGCGCTCGCGGCGACCTTCACGGCGATGACCCACATGAACACGGCCAGCGTCCACGATGCGAGTGTCGTGTCCCGGTTGATGACGTGACCCAGCTCATGGGCCGCCACCGCCCTGACCTCGTCCTCGGGAAGATCCCGGAGCAGTCCCGAGAAGAAGATGATGCGGGCGTTCGCCCCGGTGCCCACGGCAAAAGCGTTGTAGTGCTCCTGCTCCGCGACGTAGAGCGGCGGCGCCGTCGTGTGCGCCTCGGCGGCCAGATCGCGCATGAGCGATCCGAGCCAGGGGTACTCCCCCTCCAGGAACGGCCGGGCTCCTGCGGCACGCATGAAAATGGGCTCCGCCGCGAGGCCGAGGATGAGGACGATCGCGCCCATCGACCCGAGCGCGATCAAGGAGGCCTGGACAGAGCCGGACAACGCGCCTACCAGGAGGACGACGATGCCGGCGTTGATGAGAAAGCCGCCGAGCGCCAGACCGGTCGCCAGGCGAAGGCTGTTCAGGCGTCGCGCGATCGGATCGTGTTCCATGGCGTCCATAGTGGCGCCGATCGTAGTGCCTCGTGCACGAATGAGTCAAGTGCTCTGTGGCGGGTGCTCAGCTGAAGGCCCGGTCCATCCCTAGGCGCCCGCGCTAAAGCGCATCGCGTCTCAAGGGGGTCAACCCTGCAAACCAAGGCCTTACGAAGGGTTGGCAGGAGCCGTACCGGATTGTCCCGCACGGGTGCCAAGCGCTCCAGAACGAAGTGCCAGGCGCGTGATCACCACCACACCTGTCACAAGAACGAGACGCTCTTGGCCCGTCCTAATGCCGATGTCGCAAGCTGGGGAGTGCGATCCTGTACCTATAGGTGGAGGTGCGGTCTGCGAGTCCTGATCCCGGTTGACTGCCGCGTGTCGCCCCGCGCGTTACTGGAGCGATGCCAGCGTTTCGCGGACGCGGGCTCGTGCACGGTCATATTGGCCCACATCGCAGGAAATGGCGAAGCGGCGGATGACACCGCACTCAACGATTGCCTCGCCAAGGCCACCAGCGCGCTTCGGCACGCCGGCTTGGATGCGGTGTACGTCGTCCGCGAAGGGGAATCCCGCGTCGAGATCGCCCGCCTCGCGCACGAACTCGACGCCCACCTTCTGATTCCCGCAGCTGGCGCGACCTTGTGCCATCGTGCGGGAGGCGGCCCCGCTGGAGTGCCGCCTCCCACATGCTCCGAAACTTCGAGCTTCTCGCCTAAGGCTTCGTCACGGGCCCGCCGGTAGACCACGCCGCAGGTGTAATTCCAAGGCACCTGTTCACGAGGTCCGGTGTCGCCGTGATGCCGGAGTAGTAGTCGTGCGTGAACCCGCTGTTATTGTTGTACGTCGAGTTCGGGATGCTTGGATCGTCGGACAGGACGTAGTTCGCACCCGTCTTGCAGTGACGATAGATCGACTGCCCCTGCTGGATGTAGTGATTGTCGACAGCCGGACTCGGGGATGCTCCCTTGGCCGCGAAATGGAAGAGGATCGAGTGACCCCACTCGTGCTTGAAGACATTCTCCTCGGTGTCTGACACGGACGTCACGGGGAACGTCGAAAGGGTCTGGCTCGTACCTGTCCACCACGCGAGCCCGCCGCAGCTGTGGAGATCCACGGACTGCCCGTTGTACTGGTCGATCCCGGTGTCGTCCCACGCGACAATCACGGCGTCGAAGGCCGGATCGAGATTCGCTGAGACGCTGGACTGGTTCGGTGCGAAGGTGCAGGTCGAGGCCAGCTGCCCGAGCGCCTGAGTCGGATAGCGCACGGTGAGCTGCGGTCGCTGGTATCCGCTGGACAGTAGCGGGATGCCGGTGTTCACGAAGCGGCCGGCGGCGTTTGCCGCCCGGTTCTTCTCCGTCTGCGTCATCGTCGCGATCACGCGGTGTGACCCGGAGCCGTCGGTGTAGGAGAAGTCGGTCGTGCCGTAGATCAGCACGAGGATCTTCCAGTCGATCGGTCGATCCACTCGGAGGTCATCGAACCAGACTGTGCCGGTCGAGGTCGCACCCCAGTGCCCGATGCGTGCCGCCGGCTGGATCTGGGTGTCCGCGCCGGAGTTGAAGGGGAACGAGACGTAGGTCCAGGTGTTCGTGCCGAACAGCCCGGGCGAGTGCTCCCAGCGTCCGAAGAGGCCCAGGCTCGCGCCCGCGCCCCCGCTCACGCTCTGCGTCTTGATCCAGCCCGAAAGGATGTAGTCCGTGTTCGGCTGGACGGCGATGGTCTGACTCCAGTACGCATCGTTCGTGCCGCTCGCCGCAATCTTGGCGCTTCTCGTTCCTTCGACGAAATTGCTGCTGTCCCAGGTGAAGGTGGCGGTGCTGGGCGTCCAGGCGGACGTGCTCCAGTTGACGGGCATGCTGCCCGCACCGTCCTCGAAGCCGCCATTTGAGAGGAAGCCAAGCTCGAGGCGCAGGTCATCGAACCAGACCGTGCCAGTCGAAGTCGCGCTCCAGTGGCCGAGGCGCGCCCCGATGGTGACCTGCGAGTTGGTGCCCGAGCTGAACGGGAAGGTCACGAACGTCCAGTTGTTGGTCCCGTACAGGCCTGTGGACCGATCCCAGGTCCCGTACAGCCCCAGATTTGCCCCGGCCCCGCCGGTCACGTTCTGGGTCTTGATCCAGCCCGAGAGAACGTAGTGCATGTGCGGCTGGACGTTCACGGTCTGCGTCCAGCGGGCGTCGTTGGATGCAGAGTTCGTGATCTTCACACTCTTCGAGCCACCATGGAAGGTGGCGTTGTCCCACGTGAACGTGACGGTCCCGGGGTCGTACGCCGACTTGCTCCATCCGGTTGGCGTCCCGGTCGGACTGTAGGTGCCGTTCTCGAAGCCGCCGTTGGTGAGCACAGATGCGGCATGAACGCTGCCCGAGGAGAGCCAGATGGAGATCGACGCAAGCACAAGGAGGCCTAGTAGCGAGATCTTTCTCATGTTCTCACTCCATTGAACTTCTAGGGATTGAGTTGCAGAGCCGCTGCGTGGCCGACGTGGCGCCAGGCGCCGGTTGCACTTGACAGCGGTGAGCGCCGATCCTACTAGAGCGTACAAGAAGTTGTCTAGGGCCATCTGGCCGGTATGTGATAGCCGCGCGCCCTGGTACTCGCCTGTACATCACGTCGATCGCCGGCGGGTTCCCACTGCTATCCAGGTTTGCGAGCGCGCTCGGGGGCGTTGGCGAATGGGCTCGCGACCGCTGGGGGCTAACCATCCCTGCGTAGTGTCGCGGGACACTGCTCCGTGGTCGTGGGCCGATGCCCCACGATGAACTCTCTGTAGGCTCGCTGCCGAGTTGGCACGCGCTCTACAGAGGCGGAGCGATCCGTATGAGACTCAGCAGCGCCCCTAGCGACGCCAGCGACCTCTTGGTTCCAAGGGTGGGCACGGCCCCACTAACGATCTCGGACCTGGGGCCACTTCAGACCGACTCAGTCTCCTGGGCGGGCTGGGTTCCTTGATTCGAGTGATAGGCGTGGTCGCTTGAGCGCGCTTGGCGTAGCGGCTAGTATCGTTCGACCAGGCTAACCAGGTTCTGA
>JACRBR010000279.1 GCA_016213125.1 Chloroflexota bacterium
GGCGGCGCCATCGACGACGACGTGCGCCAGCTCCAGGCCGACTACCGCCAGACCGAGATGGGGCAGATGCCGCTGGGCAAGAAGTCGGTATCGCCACAGCTGAAGGAGCGCGCCGCCGCGCTGGAGTTCCTCTACCGGGGCATCAACAAGCTGAACCCGCCTCGCCCGAAGGACTTCCTCGCGCCCGTCCCCGGACACCGCGGCTCATCGGCGCAGCGCCTCGCCGAGTCCGGCATGAAGATCATGTTCCTCGTCGGCGACCACGACGCCGTCACACCGCCCGAGATCATCGAAGGTTGCCACCGCGCCGTCCCCGGCTCGAAGTTCGTAGTCATCCCCAACAGCGGCCACTCCACCTACTTCGAACAGCCGGAGGCCTTTAACGCGACGGTGCTGGAGTTCTTGCAGGAGACCGTCCAGCGGTTCAAGACGGGAAATGGAGCCGGCCAGTTCGATGCAAGCTAGCCTTCTCAGCTCAATCGTGATTCTGGGCCTGTTCGTTGTGGCCTGTGGGTCGGACTCACATCCAAGCGCCACGCGAAGAGCAGCGACATGCTTCAAACCGGACCTGAGTATCGAAACGGAGCCCGCATCAGATGGGGATCTTCAACGATGGGCGGATCGCGCAGGGCTCCCGGCGCCAAGGCTTCCCGAATTCGGTGGTCTTGAGCTGAGGGACGCAGGAATCCTTGAGGATGGCGAACGTCGCGGGTTGTCGCTGAACCTGACCTCAGAGGGAGACACGGCCCCTGCGATCGTCTTGAGGATTACGCCAGTAGTGCCATGCTTCCTTGATAGGACTCGGCTGGCGGCCGCCTTCAGCGTAAGTGGCGTGAACGTCTACAGGAGTGATAGCGGGAGCCTGATCGGTTACGTCGCGACGCTTGACACAATCGACGCGGTCACCAGCGTTACGGTTACCTGGTTCAACGCCGATGCTCCCAATGACTCGGCGCGACAAAGCTACGTCAGCACATGGCTTGCAGAATTCAAGAGGCTGAACTAGCGCACGAACACAATCGTCCGCAACCCCCAATCGACGTAGCCGTCGGTGAGTGTCGCCTTCGCCCCGTACACACAGCTCGTCGCCACACCGATCGCGCCCGAGACGGCTTCGCACGTCGCCGTCAGCCGCAGCTCGTACTCGTGCCCCGGGAGCAGCGAGACCTCCATCTCGACGTCCTTGCGCCCCGCATCGCGGAAGCCGCCGACCGTCAGCACGGACTCCCGCTGTTCCAGCGCGTGCACCGGCTTCGTGGCAAGCACTTTGCCGTCCTCGAGGACGGACAGCGTGATGGTCACGCCTGCTCGCGTGCCCGCGGCCCCGTTCCCCGCCAGCACCCCCTTCCAGTTCGCCCCCGTCGATATGCGCGCAGTGACGGGCGCGGCCCCCTCCCCGGGCGCCGTGAAGCGGTTGTACAGCCAGGCGGTGGCGGCGGGGCGCTCGTTCACGCCGACGTTCACCGCCGCCCACACGTGCAGGCGATTCGGCGTCGCGATGTAGTAGCCGATGTTCGACTGCGCGTACACGGCGCCGAACGGCCCCGTGCTGGGCGGGCTCATCGTGCCGTCCCAACCATCGGGCTGCTCGAAGGTCAGCGCGGCCGGCGTCGGGGATGCCGTCGGTGATGGCGACGGCGTCGGCGTAGGCGTGAAGGTCGCCGTGTGTGTGGCCGACGGCGACCCGGCCGGCGGCGCCGTCGATTCCGGCGTTGCCGTCTCGCCCGGCGTGCGCGTCCCCGCCGCCGCCGTGCTCCCCGGCGAACGGCTCGCGGCCGTGCCGGCAGGGCGGCTCGTGGATGTCGGCTGCGCGTCATCATCGCCGGAGCCGCAGGCGCCCGCCACCACCACGAAGAGCAGCGCCACCGCGCCGGACATCACGCCCCGGCGCAGGTGTACCCCTCCGCGATTCGGGTTCATGCGGCGGATTGTAATCGGTGCGGGCTCGCGGCGCGCCATTAGCTGCTGGGGCCGGATGGCCGCCCCGATCCGTGCGGGCCAGCACCCGGGTAGTCCGGTGCTCACGAACGCAAGACATCTGACGGCCGGAACATAATCCGGCGGGCCTGCCAAGTCCAGCGAAGTACAATCCGGGCAAGGATCCTGCCGGCCCCCGTTTGACCAAAC
>JACRBR010000280.1 GCA_016213125.1 Chloroflexota bacterium
CATCGTGGATCCGCCGTTCAACATCGGCTCCGGCAGCGGCCGCAAGAGCAAGAACGGCCTCGGATGGGCCTTCTCGTCGCACGTCACCATGGCCGAGCAGTGGGACGCCTACTCGAAGGACGAGTTCTTCGCCTTCAACGCGGAGTGGCTGCGTGAGGTCTCGCGCGTCGTGAAGCCGAACGGCAACATCCTCGTCTTCGGCACCTACCACAACATCTACCAGCTCGGCTTCATCCTGCAGCATGTGCTCGAGCGGCGCGTCCTCAATTCGGTCATCTGGTCGAAACCCAACGCCCAGCCCAACATCACCGCCCGCATGCTCACCGAGAGCACGGAACAGATCATCTGGGCCGTGAACAACACGCCGGCCAGGGCCACCGGCTGGACCTTCAACTACTGGGACGCCAAGGAGATGAACGGCGGCAAGCAGATGCGCAACCTCTGGGAGTTCCCCGTCACAGCGAAGCGGGAGCGCGCCGAGGGCAAGCACCCGTCACAGAAGCCCCTCGCCCTGCTCGAGCGCGCCGTCCTCCTCGCATCCAAGCCCGGCGAACTGCTGCTCGACCCCTTTGGCGGCGCCGGCACCCTCGCCGTCGCCTCACAAAAACACGCCCGCGACTGGCTCCTCATCGAAAACGTCGACGAGTACGCCGCCATCGCCCGGCGCCGCATTGAGGCGCTCGCGGTCTAACCTGTGCCATGCAACTGACGTGGCACAGCCGTTCCCTGGCTGAGCGTGCGGACATCACGCAGCCGACGTGGCTGTGTACCCCCCATCTGTGAAATCCGCGAAATCTGTGGTTCAGTCCTCAGCATGCAGCGGCTCCCACAACACCCCCTGCACCCCGCCCTCGTCCACCAGCTTGGAGCACTGGATCCCCAGCAGCCGGAACATGTCCCCCGGCCCCACCACCGACTCCAACAACTGCTCCGCCACCGACGCGATCACTGCCGTGTCGTCCGTCGGCGCCGCAAGCGTCTGCTGCCGCGTCACTGTCTTGAAGTAGCTGTACCGCAGCTTCAGCGCCACCGTGCTGCAGCGCGCCCCCGCCTTCCGCATCCGCCGCCCGACCTCGTCTGCCGTCTCCCGCAGGACCCGCCGCAGCTCAGGCCCGTCCGGCAGATCCTTCGCGAATGTCGTCTCCGCGCCGATCGACTTTCGCTCGTGCTCCGTGATGACCTCGCGAGGGTCGGTCCCCCGCGCCATGTCTCGCAGAAACAGCCCGTTCGACCCCAGCAGCCGCTGCGCCTGCGCGTCGCCGCACGCCGCCAGCTCCTCGATCGTCCGCACGCCAGCGCGCACCAGTCCCTGCTCCGTCTTCGGCCCGATGCCCCACAGCGCCCGCACCGGCAACGGCGCGAGGAACGCCGCCTCGGTCCCGGACGCCACCACCACCAATCCGTCTGGCTTCCGCATGTCCGACGCGATCTTCGCCACGCTCTTGCTCGTACCCACCCCGCACGACAGCGTGAGTCCAGTCTTCTCACGCACCTCGCGCTTCAGCTCGCGGGCAAGCGCCTCTGGCTCGGCCCCGTCCGCCACCCAGCCCGTCACATCCAGGTACGCCTCGTCCATCGACAGCGGCTCCACCAACGGCGTCAGCGCCCGGAACACCGCCATCACCGCGCGTGACACCTCGCCGTACCGGCCGAACCGCGGCGAAACTCGAACCAGCTCCGGACACAGGCGCACCGCTCGGCTCATCGGCATCGCCGACCGCACGCCGAACGCCCGCGCCTCGTACGATGCCGCGGCAACCACCCCCCGCCCCTCAGGCGACCCGCCGACGGCCACGGGCTTCCCCCGCAGCTCCGGATGGTCGAGCTGCTCCACCGATGCGTAGAACGCGTCCAGGTCGGCGTGGATGATCGTCCGCATTGCCCCGATCGTACCGGCCGCGGCCCACTATTTCAGCGCGATCGCACGAGCGGCCCTACGGAGCGCGGCGCATCGGCCGACATCGATAGCAGACTGGCTCGAGAGAGTGACCCGTGGACGTACTTCTGTCGCTGGCTTCCGGTGTCCCATGGCAGCAATGGGCGATCCTCGCCGCCGCCAGCTGGGCCTTCGCCCTCGTCTGTTTCATCGGTTACTACCGCACGCGCCCGACGTCGAAGTCCGCGTCCGTCGCCTACCTCCAACTCGTCCAGCACCCCCGCCCCGACGACCTCGCCGTCGAGCACGACCGAATCTACCCGCGGCGCCGCGCAGCCTGACGCGCCGGGCGATACAGTCCTCCTGTCACCCTGAAGCGAAGGTTTTCAACGACCCACGGCCATGGGAGACGGAAGCCAGGCTAGGATCCCTACAAGCCGAGCGTCAGCCCCCAAAGCTCGCCGACGTCATCCCCACCGTCGTTTCCACCGAAGGCATACAACACGCCACCTGAGATTGCTGCATCGAGGCTGTACCGCGCCGGAGGTGCCCCCTCCGCCACCACCTGCGACCACGCATCGGCCCCGAGGTCGAAGACCCAGGTCTCGGATGTCGGCCCGTCCGGCGTGTTCCCGCCCGTCAGGTACCACCGCTCGCCCCCATCATCGAGGCTCGCCCCCGCGAGGTTCCGTGGCCCCGGCACGACCGGCGGCTTCTGCTCAGCCCAGGCGCCGCCCGCCGGATCCAGCGACCAGAAGTCGCCCAGGAACGGCGTGCCGTCCGTCTGTCCGCCGAACAGCAGCATCTCGCCTCGCCCGGGCACCCACAGCGTGCGCAGGAGGCACCGCTTGATCGGTGTCGCCCCTGTCGTCGCGATCTTCGCCCACTGGCTCTTGCCAAAGTCAAACGACCACGTGTCGTCGAACCGCCCCACATCCGTGAATCCGTGCGAGAGCAGCAGCCGGTCCCCCGCCGCATCCCATGCCCCGCCGCTCCCGTACCGGATCTCCGGATGCTCGGCAGACCCCGCGTCGAGCCGCGACCACGCGCTTGAAGCCGGATCGAACGCCCACACGTCGTCGAAGAACGCGCTGTCGCCCTGTCCCGTCGCGATCACGAGCCGGTTGCGCCCACCGTCCCAAAACGCCACGTGCCCGAACCGCGCCGTCGGGCCGTCCGCCTCGATTCGGCGCCACGCCGAGCCACTGGTATCGAACTCCCACAGCTCGGCGTTCGACACGCCCGCCGTCCGCCCACCGAAGAGATACAGCTTCCCGCCGGCCCCGGCCGTCAGGCTCGGATCTCGCCGCGCCCCCGGTGTTACTCCCTGTGCGGCGACGGGCGACCACCGCGCCACGGGTGCCGCGATTGTTGGTGTTGCCCCGGCCGTCGGCGCCCCGGCCGTTGGTTCCACAGCCGGGCTGGTCGCCGTCGGAGCGGGCTCCCCGTCATCGCTCCCGCATCCGACCAGCGCCACTGCGCCCACGCCTACTGCTCCGACCGCCGCCCCTCGGAGCAAAGCCCGTCGCGAGACCCGCCGCCGCATCGAATACACCATCACACCCCCGGGCTGATCGTCAGCCGGCTCCTTTACCAGAGATACGCACTTGCGGACCCGCGGGATGCGGACCCGCGGGATGCGGACCCTTACCCGCCCCGTACAGTGTCCAGGAGTTCGCCGGCATTACGGGGAGCATCGTCTCCGCGCCAAGCCACGTGCCCGTCCGGCCGCACCAGGACCAGCCGCCGCTCATACAGCTCGGCCACCTGCGGCTCATCGATGTCCACCACGGTGAACGGCACACCGCGAGCGTCCGCGGCCTGCGCCAGGGTCGCCGCCTCGGTTTCTGGGTCGAAGCGCAAAAGCGCGTATCCGCCTCCGAAGAGGTCCAGCGTCGACCGTCCGTTCCGTAGCCACGCGTGCGGGGCCCGCGATCCCGGTCTTGAGGTTGGCACGTACGTCCGCACATCGTCGTCCGGTGGCGCGGGCGTCCCGTCGCTCACCACGATAGGCGAATCGTCGTATCGATAGCCCAGCTGCACGCCCGCGCTCTCGAACTCCATCCGCTGGTTCGCCTCGATCCGCTCGCCGATAACCCGGCGCACATTCGCGCCTTCCGGTCCGTCCGACTCCACGACCTCCGGAGCCTGTACCGACCCGATTCCGCGCGCATTGGCCGCCGACTGCCCGACAGTCCGTTCCGCCACCGGCCGCCGCTCCGCCTCGTACGCCCACAGCAGGCCGGGGCCGCCCCACCGCTCCAACGTGGCCGCCAGCATCCACGAGAGATCCATCGCGTCACCGATGCCGGTGTTCATGCCGAACCCGCCGGTTGGGATCAGCAGATGCGCCGCGTCTCCCGCCAGGAACACCCGGCCGGCCCGATATCGCTCTGCCACCACGAGGTGCGCCCGCCAAGGCTCGATCCGCAGCACCTCGAACGCGAAGTCGCAACCGGCCGCCTTCCGCACCAACTCCCGTGGGTCCAGCGTCTCAAGGTCCACGCCCGGTGGGACCGTGACGTGCAGCGTGAAAAGGTCCTCGCCGTTTACGGAGACGAGTGTCCCGCGGACGTCGGGATTGAACAGGAACGTGATGGCCGTGTCCACGTGCGGACTTATCGACCGCAGCTCGCCGGACCGGAAGAAGATGCCGAGCTGCGACGTCACCGCCTGTTGGCCCTGCATCTCGATCCCCAGCACCCGTCGCACGCCGCTCCCTCCGCCGTCGCACCCCGCCAGGTACGCCGCGCGAACAGTCTCCTGCCCTGCGGTGTGCGAGATCTGCGCTGTCACGCCGGCTTCGTCCTGCTCGAACGACTCCAGCCGCCATCCGAAGCGGACATCAACCAGCGGGTTTGCCTCGGCCGCCCGCTTCAGCACCGGCTCCAGGTAGATCTGCGAGATGCGCTGCGGCTGCTCCGCCGCGTGCCGGCTGCCGAACGCCGTCTCAACCCCCATGCGTTCAGCCTCGTGACGCGACACGTACGAGAATCGCGTCAGTTCGTATCCGCTCAGGCGCGTCGCGAACACAATGTTATTCGGATAGTCGCCGGAGATCCCCGCCTCGCGAATTTGGCCGGCGAGCCCCAGCCGCCGAAAGTGCTCCATCGACCGCGTGTTGGTCAGCGTGCACTTCGGTGCGTCCGTTGTCGTCGCACGCTGTTCAACCACCATGCAGCGCACGCCGCGCCACGCCAGGTCGAGCGCGAGTGTCAGCCCCACCGGCCCGCCGCCCGCGATCAGCACCGGCACAGTCCGCTGGCTCGTCATGGAACGCTGGCTCTGCCCAACAGCGAGCCCCGCTCCACCACTGGCAGCGGTAGCAGCACGCGAGCCCTGAACTCATCATCGCCGGCGCACCTCAGCAGCGCCGCGCGATCGCGGAACAACCTCAGCTGCATGCGCACAAGCTCGGCCAGCGTCATGACCTCCGCGTTCCGCGCCTCCACGTACTCCGCGAACGACCCTGCCGTCAGATCCCCCGCGCGCAGCGCCGCACCCACTGTCTTCGCCGCCAACCGCCCCATCCGCATCGCGAACTCGATCCCCTGCCCCGTGATCGGTGACAGGTATCCCGCTGCGTCTCCGATGAGCAGCAGTCGGTCGCGCACGGTCTCCGCGACCCGGTACGCAAGCGGCGCCATCGCCCAGGTTCCACCGACGTGGGGCTCGCGCTCCAGCCGCTCCGCGATCCATGGGTCGTATGTGCGCGCGACGTAGTCGTAGTACTCGCCCGGGTTCATGCGTCCTTGCTGCTTGACGCCGAGGTCCGCTTCCAGGATGTACCGGAACAGTCCGGGCCGGATCTGCGAGCCGCTGATCATCGCGCCCGCGTCGCCGTACAGGTGCCGGTCCCACGCTTGCGGCGGCGTCCCCTCGAACGACTCGAAGAAGCGCGCAACGGCGATCTGCTGGAACTCCGGCTCCGGCTCCTTCAAGCCCAGCGTGTTGAGCGCCACGCTATGCCGCCCGCTCGCGTCTATCAGTACTCTGCCCCGGTACTCACCGCCCTCGCGCGTACGTACAACGGCACCGTCCGCGCGGAGCTCCATGTCACGCGCCGTCACCTCGCAGACGATACGCGCCCCCGCCTGTACCGCGCGCCTGCGTAGCGCCGCGTTGAAGCCACCACGGTCGATCGCAAGGTGCCCCATCCCCTCGGGAATCGCGTGCAGCGTCCACGACAGGTCCGGATACACATTGCGCACGAAGCGAAAGCGTTCGTACGCCCAGTCCGCGTTCAGGTCGACGCCAAGCTGCTCGCATTCGATCTGCGTCTGCAGTGCCAGCACTTCACCCGACGTGATATCCGGTCCCGCGTCCAGGGGGTCGCGCTCCAGCATCAGCACGTCGTGCCCGGCCTCGGCCAGCCGGATCCCCGCCGAGCATCCGCCCGGTCCCGCCCCGGTGATGAGGACATCTGCGTCGTAGCTCACGCCCGGCTCCTACGGCTCCTCGACGATGGGATTCTCCAGCACGCCCAGCCCTGTGATCTCCACGCGCACGACATCGCCGGCCTTGAGGAACACCGGCGGCTTCCGCGAGACGCCGACGCCTGCGGGCGTCCCCGTGAACACCACGTCGCCCGGCTCCAGCGTGAATGCGGTGGAGAGGTACTCGATCAGCGCCTGGATGTCGAAGATCAGGTGCTTCGTGTTCGATGACTGAACCTGCTCGCCGTTCACGAAGCACTTCACGTCGAGGTTCGCCGGATCGACTTCGTCCTTCGTCACCAGCCACGGCCCGATCGGCCCGTGCGTGTCGAACCCTTTGCCGATCATCCACGTCGGATTGTGAAACTGCCAGTCGCGCACCGATACGTCGTTTCCGCACATGAACCCCGCGACGTACTCCATCGCCTCGGCGGCCTTGATGTGCCTGGCCTTCCTACCGATGACGAAGCACATCTCCGCTTCCCAGTCGACCGCTGCGCTCGCCTTCGGCCTGTGCACCGGCGCGCCCGGTCCTGTGATGCACGTCGACACCTTCGAGAACACCACCGGGTGCGCCGGCAGCGCCTGGCCCGACTCTTCCGCGTGGTCGCGGTAGTTCAGCCCGATCGCCAGCACCTTCCCCGGCCGCGGTATCGGAGCCTCCAGCCGCACATCGTCGCGGCCCAGCGATATGATCAGTCCGCTCCCCGATGCGCCGCTCTTCGCGGCCGAACGCGCAGCGTCCAACGCCTCGCGCGCCCCCGCAAGCGCCGCCTCACCCTGTGCCAGAAACTCCAGCATGCTCGTCGGCAGCCGCCCCCCGCTCGCCCGGTTCAGATCGACGACGTTCTGGTCGTCCAGCATCACCCCGGTCCGAAACTGTCCCGCCTGCGAATATGTAACAAGCCTCATCCGTCCGCCTTTGCTGAAGTCCTCTGCTGCCTGTTGTCTAGGTTCGCCCTTTGCTGTATGCCGTTTGCTCTTTGCTGGGCGCCGCGCCTAAGCGCGAGCCGGATGCATCCCCGCCATTAGCTCCGCCAGGTCGTCCGGCCGCAGGAACGAGGGCG